>NZ_JAGGKM010000007.1 GCF_017873715.1 Cytobacillus luteolus | reverse complement strand
CGCTAGTTTCCTCAAGGGAGGCAAATTCCGGACCAGTATAGAAATGCACACCACTCTGTCGACACTTCGTCCCCCACACCACTAGCTAGATTGCGTGAGCAATCTAGCGTACCTACACCAAGGTGGAGAAAGAAAAGCGACTGGAAAAAACTCGTTTTTTCAAAGGAGTATTTATTCCTTTGCTTGTTTTCAGCGCCAGCTGAAAATGAGAAAACGCCAGTTTCCTCAAGGGAGGCAAATTCCGGCCTCATTCAGAAATGCACACCCCTCTGTCGACACTTCGTCCCCCACACCACTAGCTAGATTGCGCGAGCAATCTAGCGTAACTTCACCAAGGTGGAGAAAGAAAAGTGACTGGAAAAAACTCGCTTTTTTCAAAAGGAATGTTTATTCCTTTGCTTGTTTTCAGCGCCAGCTGAAAATGAGAAAACGCCAGTTTTCTCAAGGGAGGCAAATTCCGGCAACATACAGAAATGCACACCATACTGTCGACACATGGCCCCCACCCTACTAGCTAGATTGCGCCAGCAATCTAGCGTACCAACACCAAGGTGGAGCATAAAAAGTCCTCCCCCACCTAAGAAACGAAGTTTCCAAACTGACACTCACGAACTATCTACCTACCACAAACCACAAAACCAGACTCAGATTCCGCTATTCCTACAAAACACCACTGATTCAATCCCAATAACGGACTCACAGACCGTTAAACACCAAAAATCATCCCAATCCGGCACCATTTCCACCAAATAACGTCCTCTCAGTCCACTTTCCACCCCAAACAGCCTCTTTTTCCATAAATAACGGAATCTGAGTCCAGTTTCCTCACCCATACCCAGACACTCCACCTCCACCAACAATAGTAAAAAATTAATTTAAATTCAATGACAATTATCACACTCTTCCTAGACTTATGAAATTCTTGAGAAAAACCATTTAGGGGATAAAAATGTAGTAATACTAGGGGGAAAAATGGGGGTTAACATATAACTAAAAAAAGCGCACAGACAAAAACCTCTCCTGAGCACTTCGACTTATACAGTTTTTCTTGTAAACATAAACAAAATAACTAATAACCCTAAAATAATAATAGCTATATGTGGTACTGCATAAATCCAGTGTGCTACAAAATCACTTGCTGGACTTCCATCAGATATACCACTCCCACTAAACATGAACCACAGAATAACAGCCGGTATTTGGATAAGCAATAATAAGAATGCAAAAACCGTTTTAATCAAGTTAGAAGTTTTCGTTGTGGATTTATTCATCCTAAAGTAGATCATGATTCCGCCTAATACAGCAGCAAAGAACCCCCAATCAGATACTTCTGCTTCGGTTGGTCCAAATACACCAAGTACATATGTAAATCCTGTAATGATTGCTAATGCACCTACAAAAATTTCTAATTTAGCAGTATTAATTACCAATGATACCCCTCCTATACAACTTACTTTAACACACCCATAACATTATTTTCCATTTTTATTTACGAAAAGAAATCCTATGAAACTTACCAATTTCATCAAAGATGTCTTCACCCTTAATTGTCACATCGTCCCCTTCTAACAGAAGATACATCCCTTTATAAGTTTCAGGCACCCACTTATATCTGTGTACATAGTTCGTTAACATAAAACCACATTTCTTCCAAAAGAGAATCCGCTCTAAATTCTCCACCGTTTCCTCACACTCTACCTCAATAAAAATTCTATTGATCTTCTTTTCATTTACTGCCCACTCCCCAATATAATTTACTAAATTACTTCCATAACCTCGTTGTTTGTAACTGCTACCCACAGCCAAGTAATCAATAATTAGTGAATTCTCACCTTTTAAATGACCAGTTATCGCCAGTGCTACCACTCTAGTTTCTACAAACATTACATGGAGCTGGGCAATACCCCTATCAAACATATTACGAATAATCTTTTCAGATTTTGCATCCTTATTTCCAAAAGCTTCATTATATATTCTTTTCGCTTGCTGCCACAGAACGTCATCCCAAGTTTCTACTGTAAAAATGTTCAAAGAGCTCACCTACATAGATTCGTTTTTAAAAGGAATTATCCAACTATTGTTGAATACCTTACAGATAACTATTATTTCCATAATAGGAGGCAAAAACAATGGGATTGCTATTTTATTAATAAATCCTTCTGATAAAAACTAGTTTAGATCAGAAAGGAGATTAGATATGATATACACAACTTCACTAGATAGTATTTCTTCGGAAATGCTTACAGGTTTTTTTGACGGGTGGCCGAACCCACCTTCCCAAGAGAAACATTTTCAGCTACTAAAAAACAGCTATAAAGTGGTTTTGGCTCTTGATGATAAACAAGTAGTAGGATTTATTACGGCAATAAGTGATGGAGTGCTCTCTGCTTATATACCACTTTTAGAGGTATTGCCAGCCTATAAAAATAAAGGGATTGGTAAGGAATTAGTTAGGCGTATGTTTGAGGAGTTACAAGATCACTATATGATCGATCTTATTTGTGATGATGAACTTCAACCCTATTATGAGAAATTCGGAATGAAAAAGGCTAAAGGTATGGTTGTTCGCAATTATGAATTTCAATCAGGACGCTAAGAAAAAAAGAACTCCATGTGTGAGTTCTTTTTTGCATTACTTATTAAAATAAATGTTACGTACCTTCTCAGCAACTTCATCAATGTTTCGCGCAACCTGGGGGATTGAATACCCAACAAACAAAGGTGATGTTGCAAACCTAGGAATCACCTTCACATAGATTTTTTCTTCAATATTATAAAAGAAAATATTATAACTATTACAGTTCGCACTGAAGTGATGTAAAACGTAATGGGTTGCAGTCTGTAAATAGTGCGTCAGTATCGATAAATCCTCAAGGTCCTCCATACATATATTGAATTCAAAGAACCCCATCCTTGGTTTCGTTGAGATATTAAACTCTACAGAATTTTTCTTGTGAATCTCTATCCCTTCAAATTGATTTAAAGAGACATGCTCCGTGTAATCCTGTTCTTCTAATCCAACAATTTGCATATGGGCATGATGGATTGACCCCCCAGAAAACGGACCATAGTTTTTAAAGAGTAAGACAGACTTATACTTACCACTATCAATCATCTCGTACCAATGCTTGATAGCAAAGCGTAGCAACTTCTCTATATGCTCTTTAGAGTAGGTAGAGAATTCATCTTCACAGTTATCAGTTTCAATCAATACTGTCTGAAACGTATTTTCTAGCGTAGGGTATTTGTTCATTAGAAGAATGATTGAGCCCTCTTCTGCTAGGATTTTCTCTAAATTATCTCTATCACAAAAGGGACAAGCTGCAGATCGATTCCGAATACTCTCCGGCTTTTGTCTGCCGATAGAAAGGTCAAAAACTAATGGTGAAATTGGGTTCATGATATCACTCCGTGCAAAAGTAAGAATTGGTATTACCTATTATATATAGTTTTGGTAGTAAAAACCTAATTAAAAGTATCGGATTGAGGGAAAAAGGGATATTTTTATGTAATACCTAGTGTAGAGACTTAATTTCCGTGGAGTTTCTTTAGTTTAAATTTCTAATTATTTGAAATACTTAACCCTTAACACGATTTACTTAACTTTAATCTAGATTTACTTAACATTTTCCCTTATATACTTAACAAATTCTCATAAATACTTAACCAAAAGTCAAATTTACTTAAATTTGACATAAATACACTTACGAATTACCAAACACTTCGACACTTCACCGCACCGGGGGTCAGGCCCCACAAGACACAATTCCCACTACAAAGTAAAAACCCCCACCGGAAGCGTCTAAGGCTCACGATGGGGGTTGTAAAAGTTGAAGATACGATTAGTATCTGTTTTCTGTTACATTTAAGCGGTTGATGGCACGTTTTAAAGCGAGCTCAGCACGTTTAAAATCAACATTGTCTTGTTTCGCTTGCAAGCGTTGTTCTGCACGCATTTTTGCTGATTTAGCGCGCTCGACATCGATGCGAGCAGGCGTTTCAGCAGCTTGTGCTAAGATCGTCACTTGGTCAGGACGTACTTCTAGAAAGCCTCCACTAACAGCCACAAGATCAGTGTTGCTTCCATTTTTAAATCGGACTGCACCAACTTGAAGTGGAGCAACCATAGGAATGTGTCCTGGTAGGATACCAAGCTCACCATTTTGAGCTTTAGCACTTACCATTTCTACGTCAGCTTCATAAACTGGGCCATCAGGGGTAACGACATTGACTTTTACTGTCTTCATTATAAACCCTCCTACGTCCGTTTATTAAGCCATTTGAGCAGCTTTTTCAACTACTTCTTCAATACGTCCTACTAAACGGAATGCGTCCTCTGGAAGGTCGTCATATTTACCGTCAAGGATTTCTTTAAAGCCTTTAACTGTTTCTTTAACAGGTACGTAAGAACCTTTTTGTCCCGTAAACTGTTCTGCTACATGGAAGTTTTGAGATAAGAAGAATTGGATACGACGTGCACGTTGTACCGTTAATTTATCCTCTTCTGAAAGCTCATCCATACCTAGAATAGCGATAATATCTTGTAACTCTTTATAACGTTGAAGCGTTTGTTGTACTGAACGAGCTACATTATAGTGCTCTTCACCAACGATCTCAGGAGATAGCGCACGAGATGTAGACGCTAATGGATCCACCGCAGGGTAGATACCCATCTCTGAAAGCTTACGCTCAAGGTTTGTTGTTGCATCTAAGTGAGCAAACGTTGTTGCTGGAGCCGGGTCAGTATAGTCATCGGCTGGAACGTAGATTGCTTGGATAGATGTAACAGAACCAACGTTAGTTGATGTGATACGCTCTTGAAGACGCCCCATCTCAGTTGCAAGTGTAGGTTGGTAACCTACCGCTGATGGCATACGACCTAATAGCGCTGAAACCTCAGAACCTGCTTGTGTGAAACGGAAGATGTTATCGATGAAGAATAACACGTCTTGTCCTTGCTCATCACGGAAGTATTCTGCCATTGTAAGACCAGTAAGAGCAACACGCATACGTGCTCCTGGTGGCTCATTCATCTGTCCGAATACCATTGCTGTTTTCTTGATAACGCCTGAATCAGTCATTTCATGATAAAGGTCATTACCTTCACGAGTACGCTCACCTACACCAGCGAATACAGAGATACCACCGTGCTCTTGAGCGATGTTATTGATAAGTTCTTGGATAAGAACCGTTTTACCTACACCCGCACCACCGAATAGACCGATTTTTCCACCTTTGATATAAGGTGCAAGAAGGTCTACTACTTTGATACCAGTTTCAAGAATTTCTACGTCTGTAGAAAGTTGATCAAATGTTGGAGCCTCTCTGTGGATAGAGTCACGACGTACTCCTGCAGGAATTTCCTCATCTAAGTCAATATTTTCACCTAGTACGTTAAATACACGACCTAAAGTTACATCACCAACTGGAACTGAAATCGGAGCACCAGTGTCCGTAACCTCAATGTTACGTACTAGACCATCTGTAGATGACATCGCTACAGTACGAACTGTGTCATCACCAAGATGAATTGCAACTTCAAGAGTTAAGTTAATATCAACTTCGTTTTCGTTGCGTGCTTTATGATTAATCACAAGGGCGTTGTAAATTTCAGGAAGATGTCCGCTATCAAACGTTACGTCTACAACCGGACCCATGATTTGGGTAACGCGTCCTTTTGTCATCGTTTTCCCTCCTAACTTGCTTTTCGAAAAGAATTTTTTATTCTAATGCCGCAGCTCCACCAACAATCTCGGTAATTTCTTGCGTGATTGCAGCCTGACGTGCACGGTTATAAGAAAGAGTAAGTGAGTTGATAAGCTCTTTCGCATTATCAGTTGCATTTTTCATCGCTGTCATACGAGCAGCGTGCTCACTTGCTTTTCCATCTAAAAGTGCGCCGTAGATGAGACTTTCAGCATACTGAGGAAGTAATACTTCAAGAATTTCGCCTTGTGATGGCTCAAATTCATAAGAAGTTAGCTGTTTCTCAGTGTTAATGTTTGTTAATGGTAAAAGCTTTTTCTCTGTTACTTCATGTTGAATCGCACTAATGAAATGATTGTAATATAAGTAGATCTCATCAAATGTTTCATCAGCAAACATGCTAACCGCTTTGTTCGCAATATCCTTAATATCAGCGAAAGAAGGTTGATCTCCTAAACCAGCGATGTCTAAAATAACGTGCGCTCCACGTTTTCTGAAGAAGTCACGTCCGACACGCCCAATCGCAATGATTGAATACTCATCTGTGCTTTTATGGCGCTTCTGAATGGTTTGATAAGCTGCACGAAGTATATTACTGTTATACGCACCTGCTAAACCACGGTCTGATGTAATAACCAAATAACCTGTTCTTTTCACTGGTCGTTTGACTAACATTGGGTGACTAACATCTGTGCTTCCAAGTGCGATACTAGCTACTACCTCTTGAATCTTTTCCATATAAGGGACGAATGCTTTTGCATTTTGCTCAGCACGGCTGAATTTAGATGCAGATACCATTTCCATCGCCTTAGTGATCTGGCTAGTTTTCTTAGTAGAGGTAATTCTATTTTTTATATCACGTAATGATGCCAAAGGTTCTCACCACCTTTTTCTCAAAAAGTCATTCGATTATGGGAATAACCGAGTTAATTTTACTATATGTTCATGCTAATCGGCGAAACGCCGTTCGCCGATTAGAGGTTTTATTATTCTGTAACAGCAAATGTTTTCTTAAAGTCGTTGATTGCTGCTTGCATATCAGCATCTTCTGGAAGTTTTCCAGTTGATTTGATTGTAGTAAGAATTTCTTTGCGGTTATGCTCTAACCACATATAGAATTCTGACTCAAAACGAGTGATATCTTCTACAGGAATTTCATCTAAGAATCCGCGTGTAAGTGCATAAAGAATCGAAACTTGCTTTTCAACTGCAATAGGCTTGTTTAATCCTTGTTTTAGTACTTCTACAGTACGTGCACCACGGTTAAGTTTTGCTTGAGTCGCTTTGTCTAGGTCTGAACCGAATTGAGCGAATGCTTCTAACTCACGGTAAGAAGCTAAGTCAAGACGTAATGTACCAGATACCTTTTTCATTGCGTTAATTTGAGCAGATCCTCCTACACGTGATACCGATAAACCTGCGTTTACTGCAGGACGTACACCTGAGAAGAAAAGATCTGATTGTAAGAAAATTTGTCCGTCAGTGATCGAGATAACGTTTGTAGGAATATATGCAGATACGTCACCAGCTTGTGTTTCAATAAACGGTAAAGCTGTTAATGATCCGCCACCTTTTGCATCACTTAATTTAGCTGCACGCTCAAGTAAGCGACTGTGTAGGTAGAATACATCCCCTGGATATGCTTCACGACCTGGAGGACGGCGAAGTAGTAATGAAAGTTCACGGTATGCAGACGCTTGTTTTGTTAAGTCATCATAGATAACTAAAACGTGCTTACCGTTGTACATGAATTCCTCACCCATTGTTACCCCAGCATAAGGAGCTAAGAATAATAATGGAGCAGGTTGTGATGCAGAAGCTGTTACAACGATTGTGTAATCTAATGCACCGTTTTTACGTAAAGTTTCTACAACTCCACGTACCGTTGATTCTTTTTGTCCAATTGCAACATAGATACAAATCATATCCTCATTCTTTTGGTTAAGGATTGTATCAATCGCAACTGCTGTTTTACCAGTTTGACGGTCACCGATGATTAACTCACGTTGACCACGACCGATTGGAATTAATGAGTCGATCGCTTTAATACCAGTTTGTAATGGCTCATGTACTGATTTACGGTCCATTACTCCTGGTGCTGGGCTTTCGATTGGACGAGTTTTAGTTGTTTCAATTGGACCTAATCCATCTACTGGTTGACCAAGTGGGTTAACTACACGTCCGATTAATGCTTCACCTACAGGAACCTCCATGATACGGCCTGTACGACGAACCTCGTCACCTTCACGAATGTCAGTGAAAGGTCCAAGTATTACGATACCTACGTTGTTTGCTTCTAAGTTTTGTGCCATTCCCATGACACCGTTCGAAAATTCAACAAGTTCTCCAGCCATGACATTGTCGAGGCCATGAGCACGCGCAATACCGTCACCTACTTGGATAACCGTACCCACATCACTCACTTTAATTTCAGACTGATAATTTTCGATTTGCTTTTTAATCAGCGCACTAATTTCTTCAGCTTTGATGCTCATGAATTTCACCCCTATCTACGATCTTTTCGCAATAAGTTCACGCTCTAAGCGTGCTAATTTTCCACTTACACTACCATCATATATACGATTTCCAATTCGAAGCTTTACGCCTCCAATTAGAGCTTTGTCTACGATATTTTCAATGCGTAAAGCACTTTTGCCAACTTTCACTGCGAAAGAAGAAGAAATTGCATTCTTTTCATCTTCAGTTAGAGGACGAACAGAGTACACCTTCGCGTCTTCAATGCCGCGAGCTTCGTTAGCTATTTTGATAAAGTCTTCAACCATATTAATCACAATGTTAATGCGATGACGGTCTAATAAAATCATTAATGTGTTAAGTACAGGTGTTGAAAGACCTGTAAAAGCATCATTAATCATGCTTTTTTTACGTTCTAAAGCTAATTTAGGATTTTGTAAAATAGCGAATAGCTCTGTGTTTTCAGAGAATACTTGTTTCACCGTACGAAGTTCACCTTCAAACTGATTTAAAGCATTTTGTTCGTTCGCTATTTGAAAAAGAGCTACTGCGTATCGTTTTGCTACGATTCCTATGCTCATCGCCCTTCTCCTACCTCTTTAATGTACTCATTAATTAGCTTCTCTTGGTCTTGTTCATTTAGTTCTTTCTCAATCACTTTTGAAGCTACTAATACAGATAATGAAGCAACTTGCTCACGTAAAGCTAAAACTGCGCGCTCTTTTTCTTGTTCGATTTCTTTCTTCGCAGATTCTTTTAAACGTTCTGCCTCAGTACGAGCAGTTTGGATGATATCATTCTTCTGCTCTTCACCTAATTTTCTAGCATTTTCAATTAGCTCAGAAGCTTCTTGACGTGATTGTTTCATCATTTCGCGTTGCTCTGCAGCAAGTTTCTTTGCTTCTACATGATTTTGCTCTGCAGTTTTAATCTCATTTGCAATATGCTCTTCACGTTGTTTCATGATGCCCATAATAGGACCCCATGCAAACTTACGAAGCAATGCTAACAAGACTAAGAATATTACCAACTGAAAAATGATGTCACCAGTATTCAAGTATGAGTCGCCGCCAGCAGCAGCTCCTAAAACGAATATATTTGTTAACACAGCTCGATTCACTCCCTTCAAGAGTCACTAGAGTGAGACAAACGTCTCATTACAACATATATTTAAAGCTTTGTTTAGTTCATCACATAAAGCAATGGCGAAGGTTCTCACCCGAGACAACTTCGCCACTATTTGAAATAGTAATATAAGTCAAGAAATTATTATTGTCCCATTACCATGAACGCAACTACTACCGCGATGATAGGAATCGCCTCTACTAATGCAACCCCGATGAACATTGTAGTTTGAAGAGCTCCACGTGCTTCTGGTTGACGTGCAATCCCTTCAACTGTTTTACTTACGATCATTCCATTACCAAAACCTGCACCTAGTGCTGCTAAACCAATTGCGATTGCTGCTGCTAATGCACCCATTATTAATTTCCTCCTTTAATTTGTATAAATAATAAATAGATAAAATGTTTGGATGTCCAAAAACTTTCATTTTGGACAAGGCATTTATTTTAATGGTCGTGACTCACTTTGTGTGCCATATAAACCATTGTTAACATAACAAAGATAAATGCTTGAATTGAACCGATAAAGATACTGAATCCTTGCCATACTAGCATCGGCAATGCCGCTACTAACGTACCAATGATTCCACTTGCAACGCCTTGAGCATAGCCGTTTGTTGCTAAACCAGCTAATAGCCCTAATAGAATTTCACCCGCAAAAATATTCCCGTAGAGACGAAGACCAAGTGTTAAAGTGTTTGCAAACTCTTCAACAATTTTTAGTGGGAATAAGAAAGGCATGGGTCTGAAAAAGTCTTTCCCATATTCAGCGGCACCTTTCATCTTGATACCATAATAATGTGTTAATGCTACGACCATTGCTGCTAATGTTAATGTAATTACAGGATCTGCAGTTGGTGATTTCCACCATAAGTTATGTTCTTCACCTATGATTACTGCAAACGGCAACCCTAACATATTTGAGACAAAGATATACAGTAACAATGTCAATCCTAATGTTAAAAAATGGCCTCCTGTTTTCCAGTCCATCGTACTTGAGATTATGCCTTTGACAAAATCAATAATCCATTCTACAAAGTTTTGCATCCCTGTAGGTTGGAGTGCTAAAGTACGAGTTCCTGCAACAGCAATTATGAATACAATTATACTTGCAACTGTAATCATTAAAATGTTTGATAGGTTAAAATAAAGTCCTAAAAACTCAATTGTAGGAGCTCCGTGACCCAACAGTATTCACCTCTCTTCCAAGCTACTTACGTAAGTTTTGCAAAAAGAAATCTATCATAATGACAATGTATATTGTCATTAATCCCAATACAGTGCTAACTAAGTGTAAATGATCAGGGAATTCTAAAACAATTAAAACGGCTAATGCACCGGACGCCAGTCTTGAAAACGTTCCTAGTGATCCAACCCTTTTCCCTTCTTCCACTGCCTTACTAAAACGATTACTCTTTCGAACCATAACTATTAAATTATACAAACTTAAGGTTGTCCCAAGAATTAACCCTAGGAAAATTGGTTGATAAGCTGTAAAGCCCCAGCCTAAAACATAAATAGACATCAGGAAAAATATGTACTTATAGTATCTCTTAGACATTTGAGATAAGTTTTCCATCATTTAATCTCCTGATAAGTAGTGGTTGACCAAGCGGAGCATGGCATAAATACCTGCCGCAAGTCCTAGTAGAAGGCCGATAATTAGAAATAGTGGTTCGGTATTAAATGTCCTGTCAATCCATCTTCCCAAAAAGATTCCTATTAATATGGAACCTACTAGCTGCGAAGTAATACCAGACATTAATGCGATCGCTTGTAAAGGGTGTTTTTGCTTTTGACGCATTCGCACGTTCCTCACTTTTGCGTGGGAATGGATTGTTAGTAGACTTTGAAAATGTTACTTCATCTAAAAGATGATAGTGGAGTGGAGAATTGTCGAAAAATATTGATTAATGATAGCAAAGTTTTCATATAAAATAACTTTGAAAACCCTATCATTTATACCCTTGATTAGCATACAATAGGCACCTATCAATGTCAATGCGTTTACAGTGAAAAAGTTCACATTCATCATTCGACATTATATGCTATGCTTAATGATTTACAAGGTGCAGATAGTGTTAAACTCAACGTCTTTTGCACCTTGTAAACGCTACGGGGTGTGTCAGGTTATGTTTTTACAAGATATTCTTTCACAAAATGTTCACAAAATCTACGTTTCTACGGCCGAATGATATTCTTATCAATTATAATATCAGCTTCAATCGTATCTTCCTGTCCATCCTTATTTGCAAAGACAATTGCCTTGTAAACTCCCTTTAACTTGATTTCTTCTTCTGTAAATTCCTTTTCTAGTAAGCCTCTTGAAACTTCTCTTTTCCAATCTAAAAAGGTGATGAATTGTAAGGTATCTGGGTCATACAACGCAATTCCGTATTCATCAGCACCTCTAGGTAGATATAACTCATACTTAAAGGTACCTGGTGTATCACCAGCCCCAAACTGAAAGCCCATTACCCTTGGGTAGTTTGGTTCATCAATGACAAACATATAAGGAATCTTCGTTTTGTTACTAGCTTCTAGAATCTCCAACTCACCATAATGTAAACCAGGACCAATTACAGATGGTGTGATGTCGAGCGTTATCTCAACTTCTTTCTTCTCTTTTCCGTTAACATAAACTGTATGAGGCAACTGCCACTGAAGACCATTCTGATTTTTCGGGGTATTGAAATGATAGGACTTTCTTTTACCCGTTTGATTGTCTAATGTAATCTTGATTCTTTTTTCTTTTCTATTGTCATGCTTTTGAAAAAGACCAAAAGCTAGTGAGCTAGGATAGACAAGTGACTCAGCCTCAATTGCCTCTTTTAACTGAATACGACCAGCACCTTGTTCATTTGGCATGTACTCCTTATTGTTGTCGTCCTTCAATTTCTTTGCAGTATTCATTAGTGCGGCCTTAATTTGGTCAGGTGACCAATCAGGATGTGCTTGTTTTATTAATGCGCATGCACCAGCCACATGTGGTGCAGCCATGCTTGTACCCTGAAGCGCCATATAGCCATTAGGTACTGTACTATCAATTGCAACTCCCGGTGCCACTACATCAGGTTTTATTTCCCACGTCTCAGTAACAGGACCACGTGAGCTAAAATCTGCTAAAACATCTTCTTGTTTGCGATACTCCGTTCGAATATAGTGGTTTTTTTCCGATTCAAGCTTCTTTTTTAACCAAAGTCCATCCTCCATTGAAAGAGATGCGACTGGGAGATTGAGACCAACCTCTAAGCTACCAGCAAATGACCCTTTTACATTATTGTAAATCAGAACACCTATTGCTCCTTTGGATAGTGCGTTCAAGGTTTTTTCGGTAAAGGTTAACTCTCCTCTTTCCATTAAAACCACTTTGCCTTTCACATTCTTAAGCTCCTCTGGTCTTCCAATACCTGCAGTAACAATTTCATATTGCTTTTTAAAGTTCCAAGTTTTCGAATTTTGCATTGGTATTAAGTCAATTTCTTTTTTACTAGAACCAAATTTCAAAAAAGGAATTTCAATGGGCGGTGTTGATGCTCCAACTGATATTGCCTTAGAGGACGTACCAGGTGACCCTACCGTCCATACCTCTGGACCCGAGTTTCCACTAGAGGTTACTGCAACAATCCCATTTTCAACTGCTTTATCAAGTGCAACACTCGTTGGCCAGTCTGGACCATTTATTGAGTTGCCCAATGATAGATTGATGACATCAACCTTGTCCTTAATCGCTTGCTCGATGGCAGCGATGACTTGCTCTGATGTACCAACACCACCAGGACCTAGTGCACGATAAGCAATAATTTCTGCGTCTGGAGCAACACCTTTTAATTTTCCATTCGCTGCAATAATACCGGCAACATGTGTTCCATGTAACGTTTGCAGTCCTGCTTGTCCCTTCGTTTCCATTGGATCTTTATCTCCGTCGACAAGGTCTGATCCACCATGGTAACTATTTTTCAAATCCGGATGCTTGTAATCTATTCCTGTATCAATGACACCAACTTTTATCCCTTGACCAGTGATACGATGATCTGCTTGATCAAAAAGCCCCCTGATTTCGTCTCCTCCTATAAAAGGTACACTTTCATCTAATGAAACTTTATACGTTGTAACAGGAAACGACTGTTTAATACCCATTTCTCTTTTGAGTTTTTCAATATCACGGCGAGGCCCTTTAGCTGACACCCCATAGAATACCGTGTCATATACTCTGTTAACTTGTATGGAGGGATACCTCTTCTTTGTTTTCTCAAGCAATAATGACAGGTCATCTTTATCAGTCATAAGAATAGAGTGTATCGTTTCAGTTGGTGATTCTTGCGGAAGAGTTGGTCGCTGTGGAAATATAGTTGTTGCTTGAACTCCAAGCGCATTTGGCCCAAAAAGTAGTAATAACGCCACTAAAATGATTCGAATACTCATCTCCATCCTACCACCTCAAACCTAGCCTTACTCAATCACCCCACTTTTATGCGAAGTATGCGGGGCCTGACCCCCAGTACACTAACGCATTAACGCAATGGGGGTCAGGCCCCACAAGACACAAAAAAGTCCAATCCACAAGAATGGATTGGACTAAGAAGGTTTATTTCGTTCCGAATAAGCGGTCACCAGCGTCACCTAAGCCAGGTACGATGTAGCCGTGGTCATTTAACTTTTCATCAAGTGCTGCGATATAGATATCGATTTCCGGGTGTGCTTCTTTAATTGCATCTACGCCTTCTGGAGCAGCAATTAAGCACATGAACTTAATGTTTTTTGCACCGCGTTTTTTTAGAGAGTTGATCGCTTCTACTGCTGATCCACCAGTTGCTAACATAGGATCAACAACGATAAAGTCACGCTCTTCAACATCAGAAGGTAGTTTTACATAGTATTCAACCGGCTGTAATGTTTCAGGGTCACGGTATAAGCCAATGTGTCCTACTTTTGCAGCAGGGATTAATTTTAGGATTCCGTCAACCATCCCTAATCCAGCGCGAAGGATTGGTATGATTCCAAGTTTTTTACCTGCAAGCACTTTTGACTTTGCCACTTCAACTGGTGTTTCTACTTCTACTTCTTGAAGTGGTAGGTCTCGTGTGATTTCAAATGCCATTAAGCTTGCAACTTCATCAACTAGTTCGCGGAATTCTTTTGTTCCTGTTGAGATGTCACGTATGTATGTAAGTTTATGCTGTATTAACGGGTGATCAAATACGTATACTTTTCCCATTGCTATCTCTCCTTTTTGTGCGTTGCATTTTAGACGTTCTTAACACCTCAATCGATTTTACAGAAAAAGTGGGACATGTTCAAGGTAGGATTTAAAATTTACGTTATTGTTCATAAAATAAGGCTCTTTTCTCAAATACCGTTGTTTTTCACATTGAACATTGACCGTTCCTTTGCGCTGCAGACATTTGCTTTCCGCGGGGAGGAAGTCGAGCCTCCTCGGCGCATGCGCCTGTGGGGTCTCGACCTTTCCTCAACTTCTGAGCAGGAGTCAAATGCCTTTCGCTCCAATCCACTCATGCTTATAATACAGTCAGGAGCAACAAATTTTACGAAAAGAACCTAAAACAAAAAGAGGATCCAAACATTTTCTGTCTGACCCTCTTAGTGTGAGTAATTATAGTTCTTTATATAATGTGAATTTCGCAGTTAATGTTTCAACACGTTGTTTTGCTTCAGCAAGTTTTGCTTCGTCTTCGTGATTTTTTAGAGTGAATGCAATGATTGAAGCGATTTCAGTCATTTCGTCTAGTCCGAAGCCACGACTTGTTACTGCTGCTGTTCCGATTCGAAGGCCGCTTGTTACAAATGGGCTTTCTGGGTCAAATGGGATTGTGTTTTTATTAGTTGTGATCCCGATTTCATCTAGAACATGTTCTGCTACTTTACCAGTGATTCCTAATGAACGAACATCAATTAACAGTAAGTGATTATCCGTTCCATCTGAAACGATGTTTAAGCCTTCATTTTTCAAGCCTTCTGCTAAAGAGTTTGCATTATCAATAACAGCTTGTGCATACGCTTTGAATTCAGGTTGAAGTGCTTCTCCAAATGCAACAGCTTTTGCAGCGATTACGTGCATTAATGGGCCACCTTGAATTCCTGGGAAGATTGATTTATCAATTTTCTTTGCGTATTCTTCCTTACAAAGAATCATTCCACCACGTGGACCACGAAGTGTTTTATGTGTTGTCGTTGTTACGAAGTCCGCAAATGGTACAGGGTTCTGGTGAAGACCCGCTGCAACTAAACCAGCAATGTGCGCCATGTCTACCATTAGGTATGCGCCAACCTCATCTGCAATTTCTTTAAAACGTTTAAAATCAATCGCACGTGGATATGCACTAGCACCCGCTACGATTAATTTAGGTTTATGTAATCTTGCTTTTTCAAGTACATCATCATAATTAATACGGTGAGTATCAGGATCAACTCCGTATTCAACGAAATTATATTGAATTCCACTAAAGTTAACTGGGCTACCGTGCGTTAAATGTCCACCGTGAGATAGATTCATTCCGAGTACTGTATCACCCTGATTTAAAATCGTGAAATAAACAGCCATATTTGCTTGAGCACCAGAGTGTGGTTGAACGTTTACATGCTCTGCACCGAAAATTTCTTTTGCTCGGTCGCGCGCAATATTTTCTACAACATCAACATGCTCACAGCCGCCATAATAACGACGTCCAGGATATCCTTCTGCATACTTATTTGTAAGAACGGAACCTTGAGCTTCCATTACAGCTTCACTTACAAAGTTCTCTGATGCAATAAGCTCAATTTTGGTACGTTGTCTACCTAATTCATCTTGAATAGCTGCAAAAACGCTTTCATCTTGCTGCGATAAATGTTTCATTGACATTGTATCCCCCTTTGTCACCTAAATTGTAACCTTATTAAAAACCTTTCTCCATTTTAGCACTTTCGCTTTGAGAGAGGAAGTGATAGTTTCTACTCCTCTCTCGGAACCCAATTCCAGTATTCAAAATCCCCAAGTGTCGGACTTTGAATCTCCTTTACATCTCTTAATTTTATGAGCTCCTTCACCGGACCCGTTACGACAGCACCATATACTTTAAAACCATGTTCTTTTATATAGTCATATCGTTCCTCAAGATAATAGAGTCCCAGGGAATCTTCTCGGTAACTTTTACTTTCCTCATTAATTAGCTTTTCCATATTTGATAGCATAAACTCTTGATTCGTCTCAACCGTGTTTTGCGCTAACCTACTATAAAATTCTGAGTTATAGTCTTCATCTGTGGCTCTAGCACTCGATAATCCTATACCAGCAATGGATAAAAAACTTCCTCCTGCAATCGAGTGACCCGATTCAAATTCTTTCATTTCACCAGTATACAGTGGCATCCAAACAACATCTAAATCAAAGGGCGCTCGCCCTCCCTTCCCATCATTAAAACGAATGACTAAAGAAAATGTTACACTTTAATTTTTAAAAATAAAAAATCCCCACAAGTGTGAGGATTACTAACAAGTTTTATTTTCAACCTTCTCACTGTAAACCGCTCGCTCGCCGCCAATTAATTTAGGTCGAGTTTTGGCGAGTGTCACATGGGCGTGACCTAGGTTTCGAATGGAGCTTCGAATTGGAACAGCTACATGTTTTAGATGCATTCCGATAAAAGTATCACCTATATCGATACCTGCATCTGCTTTAATAAATTCAACAACTACCGGCTTTGTAAATTGACTGTATGCATAGGTAGCCATTGCTCCCCCTGCCGTTCTGGCTGGGATGACAGAAACGATTTCGAAGTTTCTTTTTTGAGCCGTTTCTTTCTCTACAATCAGTGCCCGGTTTAAATGTTCGCAGCATTGAAAAGCAAGCCCGACACCAGTGCTCTCCTTTAGAGCTTTGAATTCATTAAAAATCATTTCAGCCACTTCAAACGTCCCAGCTGTTCCAATTTTCTCACCCATCACTTCACTCGTGCTGCATCCGATTACTACAATATCTTCTTCCGAAAGTGTGACTTGTTTACGGAAATCCTCAAGTATTTGTTGCAACTGAATTTTCCATTGCTTTAAATCCTCTGACATTACCCGTTCCACCTTTCATCTTAAAACTACTTTACTGTATTCTCATAGTCCATCATTTTGTTCACACGTTTTTCATGTCTTCCACCTTCAAATTCAGTGGTTAACCATACTTTTGCAATGTCTCTTGCTAAACCTGGGCCGATTACACGCTCACCCATGGCTAGGACATTGCTATCATTATGTTCACGAGTTGCTTTGGCACTAAATGTATCATGTACTAGTGCACAGCGGATTCCTTTTACTTTGTTTGCTGCGATACTCATTCCAATTCCTGTTCCGCAAACTAGGATCCCACGGTCTACTTCACCATTTGCTACTTTTTCTGCTACTGGTACTGCATAGTCTGGGTAGTCGACAGATGTATTGCATTCACAGCCTAAATCTATGTATTCTATGTTCATTTCTTTCATTAAGCTTTTAATTTCTTCACGGATATTGATTCCACCGTGATCTGATGCGATTGCTACTTTCATTTTAACACCCTCCGTTTTGTTTTTTTTGGCTCTCTTATCAAATATGTAAGGATTTCCCTTGGAACTTTGACCGTTCCTTTGCGCTACAGGCACTTGCTTTCCGCGGGGAACTATGAAAAAGCCCAACTGCCGGCTTTTTCAAGGGCGAATTCCCATCGGGGAGGAAGTCGAGCCTCCTCGACCTTTCCTCTACTTCCCGCAGGAGTCAAGTGCCTTCCGCTTCAATCCACTCTAAAACAAATAATATGTAATAACAACATACCGGAAAAGAGCCTATTATAATTACTTCCATCATAATCTATTCTCCCCCTATTGTAACCTAGAGAAAAGTAAAAAACCCCTACAATGTAGAGGTTAGGGTTAATATCTTAGTATGAGAAGCGTTCGATTGTTTGTTTTAGTTTTTCTGCTTGGTTTGCTAGTTCGCCTGCAAGTTTTTCGACGTCGCCCATGACTGTTGCTTGTTCTTGAGTAGATGCTGTTACTTCTTCTGCGCCAGCAGATGTTTCTTCGGCAATGGCTGCTACTTCTTGTGATTGTCTTGCTGTATCACGGATACTGTCCATTTGACGTTCTACTAATACTGCAATCTGTTTAACAGCACCGGCCACTTCATTTACTGATTCAGTCATTTCAACTATGGCATTATTTGTGGTTGCACCTTTTTTCGACTCTTGGTTTGCCACTTCCACTTGCTCAGTAATTTGAGAAACTACATTCTCAACTTCTCTTTGAATATTTTTAATCAATTCAGTAATTCCTTGAACCGCTTTGGAGCTTTGATCTGCAAGTGTACGTACTTCTTCAGCAACAACTGCAAATCCTTTTCCATGCTCACCAGCTCTTGCAGCTTCAATTGAAGCATTTAGTGCTAGAAGATTAGTTTGACCTGCAATATCACCAACTAGTGAAATTATATTTTCTACTTTCTTTGCATTTTCTTCTAAGCGTCGAACTGCTTGTAAAGAAACCTGATTATCTTCAGCTAACTTTGTAATACCTTCAACTAATGAACGAACAATTCCTGAACTTTCATGAAGTGTTTCTACCATTTCTGATGATAGTTTTTCTGATGTTTGTGCCTTTTCCTGAACTTCTTCAGCAATTTTAATTACATCTTCCACAGACTCAGCCGTTTCTTGAATAGACACTGCTGAACTATCAGCACCTCTTGAAATTTCTGTTATTGTTCTCGAAATGTTATCAGCCTGATCAGATGCTAAGCTTGAAGCCTTCGAGATTTCTACTACTTTTGCATTCGTATTTTCAAAGTTTTCCTCAATATTGCTAACCATCTCACGTAGGTTATGAAGCATTTTGTTAAAAGCCAGGCCTAATGAACGGATTTCATCATCTGATTTTGAAACGATTACATCTTCATCAATCTGACCATTTGCTGCTTTAATCGCGATTCTTTCAACCTGCTGCAATGGCTTTGTAATGAATCCTGCAGCAAAATAGGCTAGAACCCCAGACCAAAAGATACCCATCAGTAGAGTGATAATCGTAAATAACTGTTCATTCACGATATGTTCTACATACCCTTGTAAAAAGTAAATAAAGACCGCACTTGTTGTATAAGTGACAATTGCTAATAACGTAATAAATGTTACTAGCTTTAATCGTAAACCAAATTTATATCGCTTTTTTTCTTCCACCCTGTTTTCCCCCTGAACCCTATTTGTTAGTTTGTTAGCTATTTTTTATTTAATTTCCTAATTAATTTTTCAATTAACTGGTTAAGCTCCTCATACGTTTGACGATAAATAGTTACCGGTCCACCAAATGGGTCTACTACATCCGCTTGTACGTCTTCTACAAATTCTTTTAACGAAAAAGTTTTTTCGATCGCATCTGGGAAGCGCTCAGCAATTAAGAACTTATGCTGAGTCGTCATTGTAAAAATATATGTAGCCCAGTCAATCTGCTCTCTTGTAAGCATGGAAGACTGATGATCCAGTGGTATTCCTTCTTCATTTAGGACTTTTTTCGTATTTATAGAAGCTTCACTAGTATTATCGGCAAATACACCCGCAGATTTGACTGTCATTTCAGAAATTTGTTTACTCTTTAGAATCGCTTCTGCCATTGGGCTACGGCACGTATTCCCTGTGCAAACAAACAAAATATTGATCATCCGGGAAGCCTCCTTATGATTTGTAGGTTTATTTTCCCACGTTTCATTTATTATAAAACATATATTACGTTGGATATAGGGGGAAATAGCGAAAAGAGTCGAAACTTTGGTCTCGACTCACAAAATTGTCAAAAATTCTGTTTTTTTCGTTTTTTTAAAATGGCAGTAAAAGTTTAATCCCAAAGGCTAATAAGATACTACCACCTAATGCCTCACTATAGGAGCCAAACCAGCCTTGTACACGTCTTCCGAGCAATAGACCTATCCAAGTAAGGATCATACTAACTACCCCAAACATGAGAATCGTTACAATAGTTCTAGCGCCATAGATTCCAAGGCTCAAGCCAACAGAGAAGCTGTCCAAGCTAACACTAAGCGCAAATATAAATAATCCAAATCCGACTGGGGTGATCATTCGCTGATCATCATCTTTAAAGGATGCAAGGATCATTTGGAAACCTAAAATTAACAATAGAATTCCACCAGCTATAGTTGCAATCATCCCAAATTTTTCAGATAAAAATCGTCCTATTGTCATCCCCACTAAGGGCATCCAAACATGGAATAAACCAATTGTGATACCTATGTAAAATATTTGCTTTAGTCGAAGTTGGATTAGACCCATTCCAAGTCCTACCGAGAATGCATCCATTCCTAATGCCAATGCCATCACAAATAAAGTTAAAAACTCTCCAATTACCGAAGCTACACTCATCATCTACCTCCCTTAGGACTTGTCTGATACACTTTATGCAAGTCCAGTAGTAAATAGACTAAGTGAACATGAAAAAGTGAATTCTATTAGAATCCACTTTACTCACCTTATTCACTTATAACTTGATTACCTGCTGCTTTTAATAATCGATTCATGATCGCTTGGCCTACTCCAACTTGCGGAAACCATTCACTGTATATAAAATCTACATTCGTCATATCAAATGTCCGTAAAACATCATACAATTTGCTAGCAACACTCTGTAAGTCTGATCTCATACCACAATCAAGAACTGCATCTGCCTTATAGTAATGTTTATTTTCTTCAGTAGTTAGAACTCCTACCCTTAAGCCCTCTTCAGTTTTCTTATCCACAAGAGTTTGAATAAATTGGGGACTTCCCTCAACAATAACTAGAGGTGCAATTGGTGCATAGTGAATGTACTTCATTCCTGGTGACTTAGGGGCTTGTCCTTCTACAAGAAGAGCACGATCCAATCTAACCTCGCCTATAACTTCTTCTAACTGTTCCTTCGTCACACCACCTGGCCTTAAGATAACAGGAATTTTCTCTGTACAGTCCAACACAGTTGATTCAAGTCCAACCCCTGTTGCTCCACCATCAATGATTCCAGCTATTCTGCCTTCTAAATCATCAATAACATGCTTCGCGCTTGTTGGGCTTGGCTTTCCAGAAAGGTTTGCACTCGGTGCTGCAAGTGGTAGGTCTGCTGCTTTAAGTAAGGCAAGTGCAATTGGGTGGTCAGGCATACGGACTGCAACTGTTTCTAATCCTGCGGTTACCTTTTCACCTACTGATTGATCTTTTTTCTTTAAAACAAGTGTTAAAGGACCTGGCCAAAAATGAGTGACCAAGGTTTGAACCATGTCTGGAATATCCACAGCTATATTCGTAAGTTGATCCTTTGTTGCTATATGTACGATTAAGGGATTGTCACTAGGACGCCCTTTTGCTTCAAAAATTTTAGCTACTGCCTCATCAGAAAGTGCATTTGCACCTAATCCATAAACAGTTTCAGTTGGAAAGGCTACCACTTCGTTATCTTTTAGAATCTTGGCAGCTTCCTGAATCTGTGGAAAACTCTCTATATTCCCTTCAAAGTTATTCACAGTCCATATTTTTGTATTCATTTCGGTCCCCTCCTGAAGCGAAAGGCTAATTATTGCTAAAAAAGCCTACAATCAATAGTTATTTCTCTCAGAAAGTATAAGTTAATCACTAAAATAAAACAAGCCTTATCCACAGATTGTGGATAAGACCTTCATAATAGTGGATAACTTTGTGGATTTTAAAAATAGCTTAAACTCTTAATCTACTAAGCAATACTAGATTTCATAAATATTGAGTTATCCACATCTTCTAGTAAGTATTGTAGATGTTGCGACTCTTTTAAGTGTTCTGGTAGTTGCTCTGCCTCAACTTTACCAAATCCAAGCATCGTAAAGAATTCAACAGATGCATGTTTGTTTGTTGCTAGATATAAGTTTTCTAGCTCTTTCTCTTTTGCTAATGCTGAAATTCCCTTAAATAAAGAAAGAATTTGCGTTTGGTCAAGTTTTGGTGACATCACTAATGAACGAAGTAATCCATCCTTCATTAGTCTTTCAATTCCAAGTGTTGCTACTAGATTTCCTTTTGAATCTTCCATTAGAATGAAGTTATCCACAATTGTGTCCACTCCATCTGCATTTACATTGGCTTGTCCTAAAAATTCCTTTAATCGATTTATATCATTTTCATTAGCTACTCTAATTTCTACTAACATTAAAATTCCACCTCATTTATTAGATTTCTATTACCTAATCTATGAGATGGAATAATAATTAGAACATTTTCTATTAAATTTAACTAAATAATGATGTGAAGAATTCAACTAAGAAGAATTTTACCTTCACTTCTTCTTTTTCTTTCGTAGCTGTTTCTTTCTCTTCCTTCTCTTGATCATCTGCTATTTGTGGATCAACTGCTTCTCCGTTTGAAAAATCTAAGAAACATAAAGGAGGAAATAACACGCACCACCAGTTTGCTCCTTGTGCTTCACCTAGTGTAATAAGGATTGCTTCATATTGTCCTGCCGGGTAAATAAAGTTGCCATAAAGCTTAGTTGGGAATTCAACATTATTTTGAAAATCTACTGTATATGCTTGATCTATTCCTTCTTCTATTAACGTTTGCTCCACGATTTGTTCTATATCACTTAAACGGCTTTTGATTAGTTGTCTTGCCGCATCGATTGAAGTTAGTTCTGCTACCCATTTTGTAATTTCTGCATTTACTTCATCGCGAATCTTTCTTTTTAACTCTTGGTCTTTGCTAGAGTCACTATTTGCTAGAATGCGAAGTCGAATGGCTTCTTCTGGGATTACAACAGGCTCATTTGCTGCTGCCTGAGCTGATAATTGATCTTGATAGATTCCTACGTTTGCTCCGATTAATAATAAAAGAATATATATAATGATTGCGTTTTGTTTTTTCATGTTAACTAGCACCGCCCCTTCACTAAGACAGTCTAGACAACAGATTCTATTCTTAAACTAGTAAATTAAAAAAATCTAGTAAACTTTTAAAATTTATTTTTTAGCTCTTTTAAAATAGGGGGGATTTGCATACTGAAGTTTATGTGACCTCTGTTTGACGATTTTGTTTTTGGGAGGGCTGATAAATTGGTTTATGTGACCTTTGTTTTGCAATTTTCCTCTTCGGAGGTTTCATAAATTGATTTATGTGACCTTTGTTTTGCAATTTTCCTCTTCGGAGGGTTCATAAATTGATTTATGTGACCTCTGTTTGCCAGTTTTGCTCTTTGGAGGGCTCATAAATTGATTTATGTGACCTCTGTTCGCCAGTTTTGCTCTTTGGAGGGCTCATAAATTGATTTATGTGACCTAAGTTTTGCAATTTTCCTCTTTAGAGGGTTCATAAATTGATTTATGTAACCTCTGTTTGCCAGTTTTGCTCTTTGGAGGGCTCATAAATTGATTTACGTGACCTAAGTTTTGCAATTTTCCTCTTTAGAGGGTTCATAAATTGATTTATGTAACATCTGTTTGCCAGTTTTCCTCTTTAGAGGGCTCATAAATTGGGTTAACTTGAACTCGCTTAAACAATCTCTGGTGAATGGCTATTAACATAAAGATGCCCCCTATCTGGAGGCACACTCTCTAAAACCCTATCTCCGCAAATACCATTCGGTCTTTACCATTGATGTCATTTACAACTTGGACCTTTGCTGCGGGAAAAGTTGTAGTTAGTAAGTCAGCTACTGGTTGACCTTGTCCTACGCCTACCTCAAATGCTACTAATCCTTTTTCAATCAACACTTGTGGAATCTCGTCCATAAATCGTCGGTAAAAGTCTAGTCCGTCTGACCCACCAACCAAAGCGCGGATCGGTTCATGGTCTTTTACAATAGTGGAAAGTGTTTCAATTTCATAATCAGGAATATACGGAGGATTTGAGACAACAATGTCGACTTTCTTTCCCCCTTCAATTAACGGCCCTAGTAAATCTCCTTCATAAAATTCCACTTTAGCACCAAGGCGCACGGCATTTTTCTTCGCAACTTTAATGGATTCTGCCGCTATATCTACCGTGGATACGTCAAAGTTTAAGTTCTCCAGAGCAAGTGTAATTGCAATGGCTCCACTTCCCGTTCCAACGTCAACAACTGAAACCTTGGCATCCCCAAACAAAGTCTTTGCACGTTTTAGTACACCTTCTACTAACTCTTCTGTCTCTGGACGAGGAATCAGAACTTCTTTATTCACTTTAAAAGTTCTACCATAAAATTCTTCATAGCCAATAATATATTGTACAGGTATGCCAGTAATGTGTTTTTTAACATCTTCCATAAAACACTCTACAACATCAGCATCCAAATCATCTCGCAAACTCGCTAGCAGTTGTGACCTGTTCATTTTCAAATGATGACAAAGTAATAGCTCCCCAACATTTTCGTCACGATTTTCTTCCCGTAAACAAGAAGAAGCCCAGTTTAGGGCTTCATACACTTTAGTGATACTCTTCATTACTCAGCTTGCTCCATACGTTGTGCTTGGTCTTCCATAATTAGCGCATTAAACACTTCATCAAGCTTTCCTTGAAGGATTTGATCAAGCTTTTGAATCGTTAAACCAATACGGTGGTCGGTTACACGGTTTTGCGGGAAGTTATACGTACGAATCCTTTCAGAACGGTCTCCTGTTCCTACAGCTAGCTTACGGTTTTGATCATACTCGGCTTGAATTTCACTGTTGATTTTATCGTAAACACGAGCGCGAAGTACTTTCATCGCTTTTTCTTTATTTTTAATCTGTGATTTTTCGTCCTGACATGTAACAACAGTATTTGTCGGGATATGTGTTAAACGTACAGCAGACATCGTTGTATTTACACTCTGTCCACCTGCTCCACTTGATGCATACGTATCAGTACGGATATCCTTCTCATGAATTTCTACCTCAACCTCTTCTGCTTCAGGTAATACAGCAACCGTCGCAGTAGATGTATGAATACGACCACCTGATTCAGTTTCAGGTACACGTTGAACGCGGTGAGCCCCGTTTTCAAACTTCAACTTTGAATAAGCACCTTTACCGGTGATCATGAAAATAATTTCCTTATATCCACCAACACCAGTTGAGTTTGCATCCATTACTTCCGTTCTCCAGCCATTTGCTTCAGCATAGCGGCTATACATACGGTACAGGTCACCAGCAAATAAAGCTGCTTCGTCTCCACCTGCTGCTCCACGAATCTCCATAATAACGTTTTTGTCATCATTAGGGTCCTTCGGTAAAAGTAATACACGTAGTTTTTCACTTAGCTCTTCTTGCTGAGATTGTAACTCAGAAAGTTCTTCTTTTACCATCTCACGCATATCTGCATCTAATTTATCATCAAGCATTGCTTTTGCGTCATCAAGTTGTTCTTTCACTGTTTTATATTCTCTAAAAGCCATAACAGTATCTTGTATATCTGATTGTTCCTTTGAATATTCACGTAATTTTGCCGTGTTACTAATAATATCCGGATCACTTAATAATTGGTTTAGTTTTTCATAGCGAGCTTCTACAGCTTCTAAACGATCAAACACAGTTTTCACCTCAATTTTAGTCCATAACATTCTAATTATAGTATAGGTTAACCACAGCGTCAAAGCAAATTCACAGTGACTTATCGACATGCTTTTTAATCGGTTGTAGTATTCCTTCTTTCTTTGCCGAATACCAACTAGTTTTGTCAGCCTTGAAGGATAAAGGATTTAAGAATAGAAACTTTACTATATCTTATTTAGATAAAGGAGAAGAGGAACGTTTTATTCAGTCATGGTATGAAAAATTAAGGAGTGATTAGGTTGAATACAACTACTGTCGCTAAGAAGCTTGGGGTTTCAACGAAGAGAATTCATAAGTGGATTAAGCATTTCAATCTATCTTGCAAGAAAAACGAGAATGGACATTACTTCTTTGATGACGCTAACTTTGCTTTACTTTCTACCATTTGTGAACAGATGAAACAGGGAGTTCCTCTTACTGAAATGAAAATAAGTTTACCAAGAAAGGGGATACAAAACGCTGTGACTTCACCAATAACTGATGAGCAGTATACAAGACTGCTTGAGCGCATAGAACGTAATGAACGTAAGATTGAGGAAAAGGCAAGCGAAGTGGTTTCCTATCAACTGCTTCAGCAACGCCGCGAAATTGAAGAGCTTAATGAAAAGATTTCTAAATTAGAAAAACAGGTACAAGCACTTGGTCAAGAGAGAGAAGGTAGAAAGGATATTCCTTTAATACTCGATGAAGGTCCAAGAAAGGTAAAAAAACCAGCAAAACGACGTAGTATCGTCAGTTTATTTTTATAAAAATAAAAAGTGGGTATCCCCCACTTTTTTAGTCTCCATCATGTATTCTTAGATGTATATCGTACCTTGGCATGGCCTTTATCAATCTACGATGAAGGTCTTTTTTTACTTCTTTACGTTCTTTGCCCTCATAATGCTTTGTAGTATGGACTGTCACAAATGCATCTCGCCCATTTACAATAACAGCACCTGGTGTGAATTCAGTATACTGCTGAATCACTTGAACGATTTTTTCTTGGTCATCACCTATGTCTAGTCGATCCTCAGTTAAATCAAGGAAATTAGGATTTAAATTTGTAGTATAATCCTCATCCCTTAAATTCCTCTCATAAAATCCATCTTCATTATCGTTTAAAATTTGCGCACCATCACCATTATGCCTTTGGGACTTAAACTCGCTGTAATTATGATTTCCAGCAGTACATCCTGCTAACACAATTGCAGTAAGCAGAAAAGGTAGAAATTGTTTTATCAATTAAAAACACCTCCTGCCTTTATATTCCCCTGACTCCATGCTTTTATCCAATTATCACTATTACGATTAGGGGATTTATTTATATACTTCAATTTGGTACAATTACCTTTTCAATGTGTAAGTACAACCATACATAATTACAATTTAAAGGATGTTTACCTTGATTAAACAAAGACTACTTAAGGCCATTTTTTATGGCTATTTATTATTGTTACTCTACTGGATGTTTCTAGGTTTCTCTCGCGTAACTAGTGAAGAATATATGTATAATCTCACACCTTTTGATACAGTAAAAAAGTATATCTTGTATTATGATCACTTTCCTTTTACAACTTGGATTATAAATTTGGCTGGTAATGTTGGTGTATTTGTCCCCTTCGGACTACTACTTCCAGCAATTTACCCCCTCCTAAAAAAGATTGTTCCGTTTTTTGCAGTCTTTGTTGTTGGAATAACTTGCATTGAATTTTTGCAAATGGTGAGCAAACGAGGAAGCTTTGATGTTGATGATATCATTCTGAATACTGTTGGCGCACTAATAGGATTCTGTATATACCGCATAAAAAGGGCCTGACCTCCACCACGTTAAAGCATTAACGCAGTGGGGGTCAGGCCCCAAGTTTTTTAATAGGAAAGTTGTGAAATGGTTTGGTTTGCAGGTTTTCCTGGTACTTCGTGATGATGACGACATCTTGGTTCATATGATTCAGATGCTCCAACAAGAATGATTGGATCATTGTAAGATGCTGGATTGCCATCTATGAGTCTTTGTGTACGACTAGCTGGTGAGCCACAAACCGTACAAACTGCTTGAAGCTTAGTTACCGATTCAGCTATAGCCATAAGCTGTGGAACTTGTCCAAATGGCTCGCCTCGGAAATCTTGATCTAGGCCAGCTACAATAACACGATGTCCTTGATTTGCTAGCATTTGCACAACCTCAAAAATTCCATTATCGAAGAATTGAATCTCATCAATTGCCACAACATCCGTTTCTGCAGAAACAGCTTTAAGAATATGAACGGAAGATTCTACTGGTTTTGCAATGACCGCAGTTCCGTTATGGGAAACAACCGATTCTTCACTGTATCGATTGTCAATTGCAGGTTTAAATACTTGTACTTCTTGTTTTGCGAATTGTGCACGACGTACCCGGCGGATTAACTCCTCAGATTTCCCTGAGAACATACTTCCACAAATTAGTTCGAGCCAGCCACTTTGGTTCATGATATACATATGAACGGCCTCCCCTTCCTCGGCTAATTTTATTACTGGTGTTTCCCCCATATGTAACTAGGGTCTCTATATAAAAGCTTGCGCTTCTGTTAACTTCTTTAGGTATGATATTTAAATAATAATAGCTAAGTAATCAGTCATTTTTCAGAAAAAAAAACAGGCAAGATAATGAAGAACTTGCCTGTCTTTTTAAACGGTTATTATTTAATACCGTATTTTTTGTTGAATTTATCTACACGTCCACCTGCATCCGCGAACTTCTGACGGCCTGTATAGAATGGGTGACATTCAGAACAAACCTCAACTTTAACTTCGTTCAATACTGAACCAGTTTCAAATTCGTTTCCACAAGCACATTTCACCATAACTTTTTTGTAGTTTGGATGAATTCCTGTTTTCATTCTTCTCATCTCCTTCCGCCCTGAATCATCTGAAACAGAGTATAGATTCTAGAATAGTTAAGGAGACCCTTTTTCTTCTTAGAATCACATATGAAGAAATTATAACAAGGGTTGGTCCGTTTTGCAACTTAATCCTAAAGTTAATATTAGGAAAGTTATTGTGTTCTTTTTGGTGTTGTTGTTGCTGTCTTTTTCTCAATTGTTAATAAGTCAAAGAATTCAGCATTTGTTTTCGTTTGTTTTAGCTTACGAATTAACTTTTCTGCAAAATCAGGTGAATCAGACATTGTCTTACGAATTGCCCAAAGCTTGTCTAAATGATCTTTCGGAATTAGTAATTCTTCTTTTCTCGTACCAGAGCGACGAATATCAATTGCAGGGAAAATACGTCTTTCTGAAAGTGCACGATCTAAGTGTAACTCAAGGTTACCTGTTCCTTTGAATTCCTCATAAATCACATCGTCCATCCTAGAACCAGTATCTACTAAGGCTGTGGCTAAAATGGTTAAGCTTCCACCCTCTTCGATGTTACGGGCTGCACCGAAAAAGCGTTTTGGACGATGGAAAGCTGCAGGGTCAATTCCCCCAGAAAGTGTTCGTCCACTTGGAGGAATGACAAGGTTATATGCACGCGCTAGACGTGTAATACTATCCATTAAAATAATTACATCTTTTTTATGCTCAACTAAACGCATCGCTCTTTCTAATACAAGCTCTGCCACTTTAATATGGTTTTCAGGCACTTCATCAAAAGTTGAACTTACAACATCTCCTGCTACAGAACGTTCAATATCCGTAACTTCCTCTGGGCGCTCATCAATTAGTAGAACAATTAATTCGGCTTCTGGATTATTTGTCGTAATGCTGTTTGCAATTTCTTTTAAAAGCATTGTTTTTCCTGCTTTAGGTGGGGCAACAATTAATCCACGTTGACCAAATCCAACAGGAGCAATCAAATCCATAATTCTCGTTGATAAATGATTTGGAGCTGTTTCTAAAATGATTTGTCGATCAGGATATAATGGAGTTAAGCCAGGGAAATGCACACGTTCTTTTGCAGATTCTGGGTCATCACCGTTTACAGCTTCTACATGTAGCAATCCATAATATCTTTCATTTTCTTTAGGTGGGCGGACCTTACCGGACACCTTATCTCCATTTCTTAAATCAAATCTGCGTATTTGCGAGGCAGAGATATAAATATCTTCAGAGCTCGGAGAATAGTTGATTGGTCTTAAGAATCCGAAGCCTTCAGACGGAATAATTTCTAGTACACCTTCCATGAATAGAAGACCATCTTGTTCTGCTCTAGCTTTTAAAATGGCAAAAATTAATTCTTTTTTCGATAATTTACTGTAGTATGAAACTTTATATTCTTTTGCTAATTCATAAAGTTCCTTTAGCTTCATATTTTCTAAACTTGATATTGTAATACTCATTAGGACACCACTCTTTATTTTTTTGTTTCTATCTACACTGAAAACTAGTTGGATAACTAGTGTTAACCAACTTCCCCCATACATGATTCTATTTTTTCGAGAAATGTTATGGATGGTTTATTGTTTGAAAATACCTAGGAATTCCTTAATAGAAGATAGTGAAGGATAGCTTGAAGTTGTTCTCGCAGTTCATTCTTTTTAGTTTAAAAGTTAATTTTGATATGGTTAATTAACAATAATTAATTGTACCCTCTTTTTCTATTTTTAATCAACTGTTTTTTAAAAAGCCTGTTTATTCAAAGGTTATCAGAGCAGATTTAATCAACTCTGATATCACTTTGAACATTGTCCGTTCCTTTTCGCTACAGGCACTTGCTTTCCGCGGGGAATTATGAAAAAGCCCAAGTGCCGGCTTTTTCAAGGGCGAATTCCCATCGGAGAGGAAGTCGAGCCTCCTCGACGTTCCGTCTGCGGGGTCGCGACCTTTCCTCTACTTCCCGCAGGAGTCAAGTGCCTTTCGCTCCAATACACTCATCGTTATATATAAGTGTATTCATATATAAAATCGTTTTGAAAAAAGCTTTTTATAGTATTACTAACGTATAACTAGATTCGGTTTTTTCTTTAGGCTGTGGCGGCCGTCGATGAATCGGACGGTGCCTGATTTTGCTCTCATGACGATGGAGTGGGTTGTGCCTGTAGAGCCTTTGAATTGTACGCCTCTTAGAAGCTCTCCGTCTGTTACTCCTGTTGCTGCGAAGATGGCGTCATCGCCTTTTACAAGGTCCTCCATTAGAAGGATCTTGTTTACATCAAGTCCCATTTTTATACAGCGCTCTAATTCTTCATCGCTTTGTGGAATGAGCTTACCTTGAATTTCTCCACCTAAACATTTAAGAGCTACTGCTGCTAAAACGCCTTCAGGTGCTCCACCTGAACCAAATAAAATATCAACACCTGTATGATCAAAAGCTGTATTAATTGCTCCAGCAACATCTCCATCGTTAATCAACTTAATACGTGCTCCTGCTTCTCGCAATTGAGCAATAATATGTTCATGACGTGGACGATTTAGAACAGTCGCTACGATATCTTCAATATCTTTGTTCTTCGCTTTCGCAACAGCTTTTAAATTATCCAAAACCGAAGCATTTATATCAATAAGACCAACTGCCTCTGGTCCAACTGCGATTTTATCCATATACATGTCCGGTGCGTTTAATAGATTACCGTGGTCTGCAACCGCTAGTACAGCTAACGCATTCCAACCTCCAGATGCAACAATGTTTGTCCCTTCAAGTGGGTCAACTGCTACATCAACGCGTGGGCCATAGCCTGTCCCTAATTTTTCACCGATATAGAGCATAGGTGCTTCATCCATTTCCCCTTCACCTATTACTACTGTCCCCTTCATCGGTACTGTATCAAAGACATCTCGCATTGCGGAAGTGGCAGCACCGTCTGCCTCGTCCTTTAATCCTCGACCCATCCAACGTGCCGAAGCAAGTGCAGCGCCTTCTGTGACACGCACCAATTCCATCGACAAACTTCTTTCCATACTGAATTTCCTCCCCCCGTTAACTGCAAACGATTACAAACTCTATTCTACCTTAAAACTCCCACTTTTTCGAGAAGTGGGAGCAAAGTTATTTTCTATTTATGAATTTTGTAGTTGCTCTATTTCTTCTTCAGACATTTTTTCACGCCAAATAGTCGCACCTAATCCTGTCAATTTTTCAACAAGATTACTGTAACCACGGTCTATATGATCGAGTCCAGTTACCTCAGTAACACCCTCTGCCATTAAACCAGCCACCACTAGGGCTGCACCTGCACGTAGGTCACTAGCCTTGACCTTCGCTCCCTGTAATTTTACAGGACCACTGACAATTGCAGAACGGCCTTCGACTTTAATTTGGGCATTCATTCTGCGCAACTCATCGATATGCTTAAAACGAGCTCCATAGATTGTATCAGTAACTACACCGGTTCCTGTTGCCTTTGTAAGAAGAGATGTAAAAGGTTGCTGTAAATCAGTTGCGAACCCTGGATATACCAAGGTTTTTATATCTACAGCTTTTAGATTTTTGGTGCCACTAACGATAACTTGGTCATCTTTCGTCTCAACCTGAACACCCATTTCCCTAAACTTCGCGATTAGAGATTCAAGATGTAGAGGAATAACGTTATCAATGACAACTCTTTCTCCCATTGCTGCGCCGATAATCATATAAGTACCTGCTTCAATTCGGTCAGGAATAATTGTGTGTTGACATCCTCTTAACTCATCAACTCCATCAATACGAATTACATCTGTTCCTGCACCTTTAATTTTTGCACCCATACTTGATAATAATGTAGCTACATCAATGATTTCTGGTTCTTTTGCAGCATTTTCTATGATTGTCCGACCCTTTGCTCGTACAGCTGCTAACATAATATTGATTGTTGCACCAACACTTACAACGTCTAGGTATATTCTTGCACCTTTTAGTTCATCGGCCCGTAAGTAAATAGCTCCTTGCTCATTTGTTACTTTTGCACCAAGAGCCTCAAATCCTTTTATATGTTGATCGATTGGACGTGGTCCTAAGTGACATCCACCAGGAAGTCCAATTACTGCCTTTTTAAAACGGCCTAACATGGCCCCCATTAAATAATAGGAAGCTCTTAATTTTTTTACTTTTCCATTTGGTAGTGGCATTGAAACTATGTTTGTAGGATCAACGATGATTTCGTTTTCGTTTAACGTAACACTACCGCCAATTTCCTCAAGCAAACTACTTAGCATTTGAACGTCTGATATGTCAGGTAAACCCTCAATTTTGACTGGAGATTCTGCTAGAATCGTTGCTGGAATTAAAGCAACAGCACTATTTTTAGCACCACTGATTCTTACCGTTCCATTTAAAGGATAACCGCCTGCGATTTTTAATTTTTCCATGATAGTCTCCCTTCTAGCGAAGATGACCGTTGATAGACCCTAACTATACGATAGTTGGATCTGCTAAGTATGTATTATATACTTACCACTCTTCACTTTTATTGGAATTTTATGCCAGCACAAATAAACATTACTGTACGAGTATTAATTCCTAGTTTACACGAAAAAGTGAAAATCATGTATTAAAAAGAAAACTTTTTCATATTTTTGTTCTTTAGTCCTATTTTTTACATATATCGTTTAGGGTAAAAAACTGGCTAGTGTTAATACATAGGCGTTATTTGCTAAAATCTACTCGCTTTCCGCGGGCAGTGCGGGGAGCCTCCTCGTCGCTGTTGCTCCTGCGGGGTCTCCCCTGCCCAGCACTCCCGCAGGAGTCTCGTAGATTTTAGCAAATAACGGTTCATCTTAATCTTGTTTTAAAGATTACAGTGAAAAAAATATTTTATTTATTACGATTGTTCCAGTCTTCTAGGAATTTTTCGATTCCTTGGTCTGTTAGTGGGTGGTTGAATAGTTGTAGGATGACTTTGTATGGTACTGTTGCGATATGCGCGCCTCTTAGTGCTGCTTCAGTGATGTGTAATGGGTGTCTGATAGATGCAGCAATGATTTCTGAGTCGATTCCGTGTACTGTGAAGATTTCTGATATTGTTGAGATTAGGTCTAAGCCGTTGTGGCCGATATCGTCTAATCTGCCTAAGAATGGTGAAACGTATGATGCACCTGCACGGGCAGCTAGTAATGCTTGGTTCGCAGTGAAAATAAGGGTTACATTTGTCTTGATTCCTTTTTCCTTGAATACTTTCACAGCTTTTAATCCGTCTGGAGTCATTGGGACTTTTATCGTAATGTTCGGAGCAATTTTCGCAAGTTCTAGTCCTTCAGAGATCATGCCCTCCCAATCAGTTGCAATTACTTCTGCACTAACTGAACCTGATACTACCTCTGTGATTTCCCTTAGACGATCTTCAAATGTGATATCTTCTTTTGCTACTAAGCTTGGATTTGTTGTTACACCTGAAAGAACGCCTAGCGCATGTGCTTCTTTAATTTCATGTAGATTTGCTGTGTCGATAAAAAATTTCATTGTATTTTTCCTCCTTAGTATTAATTGTTATGTAAATGAAAATAAAGCCACCACTGTTTGAGAGGCGGCTTTATAGAAATATCGTTTTGTTAATTATGCTTTTTGAGCAGAACCAAATTCACGCATTTTGCCTTTTACAGTTTCTCTAATTGCATCTCTAGCTGGGCCTAAGAATTTACGTGGATCGTATTCATTCGGCTTTTCAGCTAAAACTTCACGAATAACTTTCGCAGATGAAATTTGATTTTCTGTATTTACATTAATTTTTGCAGTACCTAATGAAATGGCTTTTTGGATGTCTTTTGTTGGAATTCCTGTTCCTCCGTGTAACACTAGAGGAATACCTGTTAATTCCATAACTTCCTTCATGCGATCAAATCCTAAGTTCGGTTCACCTTTGTAAGGCCCATGTACTGAACCTAATGCTGGTGCAAAGCAATCTACACCTGTTTCGCGAACTAGTTGATCACACTCTGATGGAATTGCATATGCTGCTTCTGCATCGTCAACGATTAAGTCATCTTCTTGACCACCAATACGACCAAGTTCTGCTTCTACAGATACACCATGAATGTGTGCTAATTCAACTACTTTTTTAGTGATTGCGATATTTTCTTCAAGTGGATGGTGAGACCCGTCTATCATAACTGATGTAAATCCAGCATGAATTGCCTCAGCACATTTTTCAAAACTTGAACCATGGTCTAGGTGGATTGCAACTGGAACTGTCACTTTATAATCCTCCATAAGTGCTTTAACCATAGCAACAACTGTTTTGAAACCGCCCATATAACGAGCTGCCCCTTCAGATACACCACAGATAACTGGTGAGTTTTCCTCTTGAGCTGCTTGTAAAATTGCTTGAGTAAATTCTAGGTTATTTAGATTGAATTGACCAACTGCATATCCCTCTGCTTTTGCTTTGTTAAGCATTTCTGTCATTGAAACTAAAGGCATGACTTTATCCTCCTTATGTACGTATACTTACCTGTTCCCAAAGTTCCTATTTAGTAGGATTACCCTTGACGATAAATGATATGTATCTTTAAAGAGGTAGTTGATAATTACCTCTTAAGGTAAAAACTTTAGGTTATTTACAGTACATAGCATATCAACTAAAAAAAGAATGCGCAATAACTATAAAAACGCTCTAAATCATTGAAACCACGCTATTCTTATGTGTAAGCTCTTACATTGATTTATGAATTTTTTGCGACATCAGTTTTAAGTTACCTTGATAATAGTTTGTTAAATGGCTCATAGGTGTTATTCGCTAGAATCCACTCGCTTTCCGCGGGAGGAATATTGAAAAAGCCATACTGCCGGCTTTTTCAAAGGACGATTCCTCTTCGGGCAGTCCGGGAGCCTCCTCGGCGCTTTGCGCCTGTGGGGTCTCCCGTTGACGTGCTACTCCCGCAGGAGTCTCGTCGATTCTAGCGAATAACCAACTCAACATATGTTAATTTGCTTCATATACTTTAAAGTTTGTATGTAGCTAGTAAAACTATGACCCAACCTTAACATGCTTTTTAACAGCTGCACGAATTTCGTCAATGTCGAAAGGTTTTGCGAAGTGAGTAATGGCTCCTAGATCTTTCGCTTCTTGAATCATGTCTAGCTCGCCATAGGCAGTCATAATAATTACTCGAATTTCCTGATTAATTGCTTTTAATCGCTTTAAAATTTCAATTCCATCCATTCCAGGAATTTTCATATCAAGTAAAACAAGATCAGGAGAATGCTTCTCTACGATATCAATAGCCTGATATCCATTAGCCGCTTGAAATGTTGTATATCCTTCTTTTTGAAATACTTCATTTAGTAAGATACGAATTCCATACTGATCGTCCACAATTAAAATTTTCTCCGTCATCTGTCACAACACCTCTAAAGTTTATTTTATTATTAATAAGAATTTCATTGTTTAAGTAAAAACGGTGATACATCATATTTTCATTAGCATTATCTATCATCTTTGTATTCTACTAAACCTTCTCACATTCCTCCTTTTTTTGACAAGAGGTTATCGACAAATTACTTCCTAATTCGTTTTTTTTCGATTTATTTATATAATAGAGGTAGAAAATGTGAAGAAAGGAGTCGAATTATTATGTTGAAAATTTTCACAACACAGCTTCAAGGCTTGTTTACAAAAATACATGACAAAGAACTATTGTCGATTGAGGATGGAGCAAGACTATTAGCACAAGCTGCCATTGGCGAAGGTATCATTTACATACACGGTTTTGCTGAAATGGAGGCCGTTACTCTTGAAGCCACAATCGGACAGGAGCCAATGATATCCGCAGCACGACTTATAGACGATACTAAACAGATGGCTGAAGTTAGTCCTGTCGATCGAGTTCTGCTTGTCACCCGTTTTTCAACAGATGAGGATGCAATTGAATTGGCACAAACCCTTACAACTAAGGGGATTGAAGTTGTTGCAATCTCTGCTCTAGTACCGAATAGTGAAGGTCCATCTCTAGATAAAATTGTGGATATTTATATTGATTCAAAGTTAGGTAAACCGCTCATTCCAGATGATGATGGCAACCGTTTTGGTTTTCCTTCCATCATCACAGCACTTTATGCCTACTATGGGCTAGCCTTTTCTATTAAAGAGATGGTTGAAGAATACTTGGAAGAAGAGGAAGAAGAATAAAGTAAAAAATCCTAGTGCAGCCTGTGCACTAGGATTTTCAATTTAAAGTTGCTCTGAATGAACCAGTGAAGCACGGATAAATTCACGGAACAAAGGCTGTGGTCTTGTTGGGCGTGATTTGAACTCTGGGTGGAATTGTGATGCTACAAACCAAGGGTGGTCCTTAAGTTCAATAATTTCAACTAATCGACCATCTGGGCTTGTACCAGAGAAAATAAATCCTTTTGCTTCCATAGCTTGACGATAATAGTTGTTAAACTCATAGCGATGGCGGTGACGCTCATACACCACTTCATCTTGATAAGCTTCAAACGCTTTTGTACCTTCTTCTAGTTTGCAAGGGAATACCCCAAGACGAAGTGTCCCGCCTAGATCTTCAATATCCTTTTGCTCAGGTAAAAGGTCAATAATTGGGTTTGTCGTCTCAGGATTGATTTCTGCAGAATGGGCATCTTTTAATCCAAGAACATTACGAGCAAATTCTACAGAAGCTAATTGCATTCCTAAACAAATTCCTAGTAAAGGAATCTTATTTTCACGAGCATACGTCATTGTAGCAATTTTACCTTCAATTCCACGGTCTCCAAATCCACCTGGAACTAATATTCCATCTACATCAGAAAGTAATTCTCCAGCATTTTCATAAGAGATTTCTTCTGAATTAATCCATTTAATTGAAATGTCTGCATCAAATGCATAACCAGCATGGCGCATTGCTTCCACTACAGAAATATAAGCGTCCTGTAATTCAACATATTTACCAACAAGAGCAATTCTTGTTTTCTTAGAAAGATTCGTTACTTTAGTAACAAGTTCTTTCCATTCAGTCATATCTGCTTCTCCGCATGTTAGTTTTAAGTGTTCACATGTGATTTGATCCAGATGTTGATCTTGTAAGGCTAGAGGAATGCTATAAAGTGTTTCCGCATCACGAGACTCAATTACTGCTTTCTTATCAATATCACAGAATAGGGCAATCTTATCTTTCATATCTTGGGTAATTGGCATTTCTGTACGAACAACAATTACATTTGGCTGAATACCTAAACTACGTAATTCTTTTACACTATGCTGTGTTGGCTTTGTTTTCATTTCTCCAGCAGCTTTGATATAAGGAATCAGTGTACAGTGAATGTACATTACATTTTCACGGCCAATGTCACTTTTGATTTGGCGAATTGCTTCTAAGTAAGGTAATGATTCAATATCACCCACTGTACCACCAATTTCTGTAATAACAACATCTGCATTTGTCTCACGGCCAGCTCTGTATACACGTTCTTTAATTTCATTTGTGATATGAGGAATTACCTGTACTGTTCCACCTAAGTAATCTCCACGACGTTCCTTCTTCAAAACAGTCGAATAAATTTTACCAGTTGTCACATTGTTGTACTTTGTTAAATTAATATCGATAAAACGCTCATAGTGACCTAAGTCTAAATCCGTTTCTGCACCATCATCAGTAACGAAAACTTCACCATGTTGGTATGGACTCATTGTCCCTGGGTCTACGTTAATGTATGGGTCAAACTTTTGAATCGTAACACTTAATCCTCTATTTTTTAATAAACGACCTAATGAAGCTGCTACAATTCCTTTACCTAAAGACGATACAACACCGCCTGTTACAAAAATATACTTTGTCATTGTTTTTCCCCCTCGGTTTCTATGTACTATTTAAAGTTTGCACAAAATAATGTAAAAACATTTCAAGTAATTTGAAGATGCTAGTAGGGGAATCGGATAAACTAAAAAAGCTCCCACTTACCAAGCAAGGTAAGGGGAGCGGTTCATTTACATAATGATAGTTCTTTTTTAAAGAGCCCAAAAAGTATTCTACATAGTTACTTTTGAAAAGTCAAGACAGTTTTGAAACTTACTTATCGTCTTCTTCGTCTTCAAAATCATCTAGATCAAGATCTTCATCTTCTTCATCTAAATCTTCGTCATCGTCTAAGTCGTCGTCAAGATCGTCATCAAGCTCATCTAGATCATCATCAATCAGATCATCGTCATCATCGTCGTCATCGTCATCATCATCGTCTACTTCGTAATCATCATCTGTATCATCATCGTCATCTGAATCATCGTCGAAGTCGTCGATGTCATCAAACTCTAAGTCTTCTTCATCAAGCTCATCGAAGTCTACTAAGTCTAAATCTTCATCATCATCTTTCTTCTTGCCTTTTTTCTTCTTAGGCTTGGCTACAACATGAACCTCTTCATCTACTTGTTCATATGGATACCAGCTTCTTAAGCCCCAACGATTTTCTCCAAGACTTAGGAAACGACCATCAAAATTTAGGTCTGTATAGAATTGTGAAACCCTTGCTTGGATTTCCTCTTCTGATTTATTTAGCACTTTTTTGATTTCTGCTACTAAATCATTGAATGCAATTGCTTCTTTGCGGCTGTGGAAAATTTCTAATGCTGCTTCAAGCATAGACATTTCTTTAAGTTCCTCTGGTGAGTATTGATCTAAACTCATCCGTGCACTCCCTTTCTATGTATATAACGTTTATAAGCGGTGTCGTTATGTATGTAGACATATGATGTCCTAAAGCATAATCCTAAACAGGAAGATACTCCCTCCTAGAATACATACCATTCATTATAAACAAAATCAACCAGTTTATGCTAGGTTAATGTGAGGAATGTGGTGAAATTCTTTTAAAAACACCATTTATATGGTCTATACAAATAAATGGTCGCCCAAACCACTCGCTTTCCGCGGGCAGTTCGTGAGCCTCCTCGCTCGTTCCTTCGCTGCGGGGTCTCACGTCCACTGTGCATCCCGCAGGAGTCTCGTGGTTTGGACTCCCATTTATAACTAAGAAATCAATGATGACTTTTTCAAGTACAACTAGGTTGAAGAACTTCCCTGAAATACTACAATTCATTTAGTGACAATGTTCCAAAGTAGTTCACTATAAAGAAATCTAGTTCAATGTTGCTATTAATACAATTGCTATTCACACTTTATTGTTGCTTCAAACTTTATTTAACACCAGAGTGGATTGGAGCGGAAGGCAGTTGACTCCTGCGGAAGTTGAGGGATATCCCGTGAGACCCCACAGGCGCATAGCGCCGAGGAGGCTCACATCCCTCCCCGATGGGAATCCGCCCTTGAAAAAGCCGGCAGTTGGGCTTTTTCATAATTCCCCGCGGAAAGCAACTGCCTGCAGCGCAAAGGAACGGTCAAGGTTTTGTGTTAATAACAATAGTTTTTAAAAGAGTTTAAAAAGGGACAGAATTCTGCCCCTTTTGTGTGTTCTTACATATTTCTACGGTACTGTCCGCCTACTTCATATAGCGCTTGTGTAATTTGGCCTAGGCTGGCAACTTTTACAGTTTCCATAAGTTCTTCGAAAATGTTTCCGTTGTTCATGGCTGTTTGCTTAAGCTTTTTCAGTGCTTCTTCTACAGCATCTTTATTGCGTTCTTGGAAGCTCTTCAGGTTTTGAATTTGTAGCTCTTTTTCGTCTTGGGTAGCACGAGCTAATTCAATTTCATTTAACTCTTCCTCTGAAGGAGGGTTTGGATTTAGATACGTGTTTACTCCGATAATCGGAAGCTCACCTGTATGCTTTTTCATCTCATAGTACATGGATTCATCTTGAATTTTCCCACGTTGGTATTGTGTTTCCATTGCCCCTAACACGCCACCACGGTCATTGATACGTTCAAACTCTTGAAGCACCATTTCCTCTACAAGATCCGTTAGCTCTTCCACAATGAAAGAACCTTGTAATGGGTTTTCATTTTTCGTTAAGCCATGCTCTTTTGTAATGATCATTTGAATCGCCATTGCACGACGAACTGATTCTTCAGTTGGTGTTGTAATAGCCTCATCATACGCATTTGTATGAAGTGAGTTACAGTTATCATGTAAAGCCATCAGTGCTTGAAGTGTTGTGCGAATATCATTAAAGTCAATTTCCTGAGCATGAAGGGAACGACCTGATGTTTGAACATGGTATTTCAGCTTTTGGCTTCGCTCATTTGCACCATATTTATCTCTCATCACCGTTGCCCAAATTCTTCTTGCTACACGGCCGATAACTGTGTATTCAGGATCAAGTCCATTGCTGAAGAAGAAACTTAAGTTTGGTGCAAAATCATCAATGTTCATGCCACGACTTAAATAGTACTCTACATACGTGAATCCATTTGACAGTGTGAATGCTAGTTGTGAAATTGGGTTCGCTCCCGCTTCTGCAATATGATAGCCAGAAATGGAAACAGAGTAATAGTTTCTCACTTTACTGTTAATGAAGTATTCCTGGATATCCCCCATCATTCGCAATGCAAATTCAGTTGAGAAGATACATGTGTTTTGACCTTGGTCCTCTTTTAAAATATCAGCTTGAACCGTACCACGAACTGTTTGAAGTGTTTTTGCTTTTACTTCAATGTATTCTTCTACTGTTAAAATTCGCCCAAGTTCTGCTTCACGTTTTTCAATTTGCTGTGAAATCGCTGTGTTCATGAACATCGCTAAAATAATTGGCGCTGGTCCATTAATTGTCATAGATACAGAGGTAGAAGGTGCACACAGATCAAATCCGCTATATAGCTTTTTCATATCATCTAATGTACAAACACTTACTCCACTTTCCCCAACCTTACCATAAATATCTGGACGATATGCTGGGTCTTCACCGTATAGTGTTACTGAGTCGAATGCTGTACTTAAACGTTTTGCATCATCATCCTTAGATAGGTAATGGAAACGACGGTTTGTTCTGTCAGGTGTTCCTTCACCAGCAAACTGACGTTTCGGGTCTTCTCCTTCACGTTTGAAAGGAAAAACTCCAGCAGTATAAGGGAATGAACCTGGTACATTTTCTTTATATACCCAGCGTAAAATTTCACCAAGGTCTTTATATTTCGGTAAAACAACCTTCGGAATGCTTAACCCAGATAAAGATTTTGTCTGTAAAATCGTCACGATTTCTTTGTCACGAATTTTTGTAACAAACTTCTCTTTTGAGTACATATCTTTTAGCTGTTCCCACGAATCTAAAATTCTCTTTGATTCAGGAGTTAACTTCTCTTCATAGCTTGCTTTTAATGCTTGAAGTGATTCAAGGGCAGCTTCACTATTAGCAAGTTCTTGTAAACTCTCAATCGTTCCGTTGATTTGGAAAAGTTTACGCGCCACTTCCACCTGCTGCTCCGCTTGTTTATGATACTTTCTTACCGTGTCAGAGATTTCACGTAGATAGTATCGGCGATCATTTGGAATAATGACATTTTGCTTTTCAACTTCCGCTGAACGTTCAAACGGTGTCGTCCAAGTTGTACCTGCTTTTTCGTTAATTAAATCTACTAAATTTGCAAAAAGTGCGTTTATACCCGGGTCGTTAAATTGACTAGCAATCGTCCCGAACACCGGCATTTCTGAATAATCCTTTTCAAATAACAAACGGCTACGTTGATATTGCTTTTGAACCTGACGCTTCGCATCCTCTGAGCCTTTACGCTCAAACTTATTAATAACAATAAGGTCAGCAAAATCAATCATATCGATTTTCTCAAGCTGAGAAGGCGCACCGAATTCACTTGTCATCACATACATCGAGATATCACAAATCTCTGTAATTTCAGCGTCACCTTGCCCTATTCCACTTGTCTCAATAATGACTAAATCAAAACCTGCAGCTTTTGTTACTGCGATAGCATCTTTTATCGCTAACGATAACTCAGTCTTTGAGTTACGAGTCGCTAAACTTCTCATATAGACACGTGGATTGAAGATTGCATTCATACGAATACGGTCACCTAAAAGTGCTCCACCTGTCTTTTGCTTTGTAGGGTCAACTGATAATATCGCAACCTTTTTATCAGGAATTTCATTTAGGAAGCGACGGATTAACTCATCCGTTAATGAGCTTTTCCCAGCTCCACCTGTTCCAGTGATTCCGACAACAGGGACGTTTTTAACAAGTTCTTTTACCTTTTCCATCACTGTTTCAGCAGTAGCAGCTGCTTCATTCGTTACACCAATCTGATTTTCTGCAACAGTAATTAGCTTAGCAACAGATTGATAGTCAACCTTTTGTAATTTTTCGATATGTTCAGTAACATCCTCAGGTGCTGTAGAGAAATCACATTCTTTGATCATCATTTCAATCATACCTTCTAGACCGTACTTACGACCGTCCTCTGGAGAGAAGATACGAGCAATTCCATATTCATGTAATTCTTTAATTTCACGTGGAATGATTACTCCGCCACCACCACCGTAGATGCGAATATGTGAAGCACCGCGCTCTTTTAAAAGATCATACATGTATTTAAAATATTCAACGTGTCCACCTTGGTAAGACGATATCGCAATTCCTTGGACATCCTCTTGGATTGCAGCATTTACCACTTCTTCAACAGAGCGGTTATGCCCCAAGTGGATTACTTCAGCTCCATTAGCTTGGATAATTCGGCGCATGATGTTAATTGACGCATCGTGTCCATCAAATAAACTAGAAGCCGTCACAAAACGAATGTGATGCTTTGGACGATATTTTTCAACTGTACTCAATGTAAATTCACCCTTTCGAAGGTTATTACTTTTTCACTACCACTTCTTTATGAATGCCGTTTAAGAGAAGTGTGGTTTGGAGCTCAATGTATTCATCGAGTGTGTATATTTTTTGAAGTGCCCAGCGACGGAAGCCCCACATTTGGCCTTGAACAAAGATGTTATGGGCAATGAGCTTTACTTCATGCTCCTCTAACTCCAGTTCACCTGAAGCCACACAGCCATTGATTACACTTTCAAACATTGCAACCATTTCAATTTCCTTTTTTAACACATAGGGAAGTGCGTCCTTTGTCAGCGACTTTGCTTCCTGATACATAACTAATACTTCATCCTGCATCTCGTTGACCACTCTAAAATAATGAGCCACAGCAAGCTTAAGGCTTTCAATACTTCCTTGTTTTGTATCAATATCCTGTTGCATTCTTTCACGAACTTGGTCATATATGCTATCACAAACAAGATAGAGAACATCTTCCTTTGTACGTATATATTCATAAAGGGTACCAATACTGAAGCCGGATGCTTTGGCGATTTCTCTTGTTGTTGTTCGGTGAAACCCTTTTTCCTTAAACAAATTAACAGCGCCCTTAATCATCTGATCTCGCCTTTTTTTAATCAGACGCTCATCCTTAACAGATGCAGGCACCTCACGCTTCTTCATGTCACCCACCCCTAAACAAACAGAGCCCTAACCCCTCGCACTTTAGCGCATTACCACACCGGGGGCCTGACCCCCGGTGCTTTAACGCGGTACTACGTTTGGGGTCAGGCCCCCTATTTATTAGTTTATTTTGTAATCATTCTTGAGATGACTAGGCGTTGGATTTCTTGTGTGCCTTCGTAGATTTGTGTGATTTTTGCATCACGCATGTAGCGCTCTACTGGGTAATCCTTTGTATAACCATAACCGCCGAATACTTGAACAGCTTCTGTTGTTACTTTCATTGCAGTGTCACCAGCTAATAGCTTCGACATGGCTGATTCTTTACCATATGGTAAGCCTTCTGATTCTAACCAAGCAGCTTGATAGGTTAATAGACGAGATGCTTCAATACTAGTAGCCATATCAGCAAGTTTAAAGCCTACACCTTGTTGTGCGGCAATTGGCTTACCAAATTGAACACGTTCTTTCGCGTATTCAACAGCAGCATCTAACGCACCTTGAGCAATCCCTACTGCTTGAGCTGCGATACCGTTACGACCACCGTCTAATGTCATCATCGCAACTTTGAACCCTTCGCCTTCTTCTCCAAGTAAGTTCTCTTTTGGTACACGGCAATCTTCGAACATGATTTCAGTTGTAGGAGATGAACGTATTCCTAGCTTGCTTTCCTTTTTACCTACAGAGAAGCCTGGAGTGTCACTTTCTACGATAAATGCAGATGTTCCTTTATGCTTAGAAGTAGGGTCAGTTAGGGCAAATACAACATAGATATCAGCAATTCCTCCATTTGTAATGAAGATCTTAGAGCCATTTAATACATAGTGGTCGCCATCAAGTCTAGCTGTTGTTTTCATTCCACCAGCATCTGATCCTGAACCTGGCTCTGTTAAGCCGTAAGCACCAATTTTTTTACCTTCTGCCATAGGGCGTAGGTATTTTTGTTTTTGCTCTTCGTTACCAAACTTAAAGATTGGCCAGCCTGCTAAAGATGTGTGAGCAGATAGAGTTACTCCTGTAGATGCACATACACGAGAAAGTTCTTCAACTGCGATACAGTATGCTAGATAGTCACTGCCAATTCCGCCGTACTCTTCAGGCCAAGGAATCCCTGTTAGTCCTAGTTCAGCCATTTTGTCAAAGATTTCACGGTCAAAGCGTTCTTCTTCATCACGCTCAGCTGCAGTTGGTGCTACTTCATTTTTTGCGAAATCGCGTACCATTTTACGAATCATTTCATGTTCTTCTGATAATTTGAAGTTCATTTTGTAGTTCCCCCATTATATCTATTAATTTTTATTCATTTTAATCCTGCCCGTTACTTTGCGCTGCAGGCACTTGCTTTCCGCGGGGAATCATGAAAAAGCCCAACTGCCGGCTTTTTCAAGGGCGGATTCCCATCGGGGAGGAAGGCGATCCTCCTCGACGTCCCGTCTGTGGGGTCTCGACCTTTTCTCTACTTCTGAGCAGGAGTCAAGTGCCTTCCGCTCCAATCCACTCAGATATCATTATGGAGAATGCGCTAAATTCCTATTAAACAACAAACTTACTTACAAAGATGTTTACTAATAACTAAGCGCTGGATTTCGCTTGTTCCTTCATAGATTTCGCAGATTTTTGCATCACGGAAGAAGCGTTCGACTGGGTAATCTTTTGTGTAACCATATCCCCCATAGACTTGGATTGCTTCTGTTGTAACTTCCATTGCTGTTTTTGAAGCAAATAGCTTTGCCATGGATGCTTCTTTTCCACACGGTAGCCCATTTGTGCGTAGGTATGCTGCTTGATAGACTAGTAGTTTTGATGCTTCTACACTTGTAGCCATATCTGCAAGTTTAAAGCCCACTCCTTGTTGAGCAGCTATTGGTTTCCCAAACTGTACTCTCTCTTTTGCATAACCTACTGCATGCTCTAGAGCAGCTTCAGCTATCCCTAAAGATTGAGCCGCAATACCTATACGACCCACATCTAAATTGGCTAGGGCAATTTTTAACCCTTCCCCTTCTTCACCTAATAGGTTTTCAGCTGGTACCTTTGCATCCTCAAAGGTTAACTGCACCGTTCTTGAACCATGAAGGCCCATTTTATGCTCATCTTTTCCAATGATGAAGCCTGGAGTATCTTTTTCAACGATAAATGCTGAAATCCCCTTGCTGCCCAATTCATCAGGATTTGTTCGAGCAAAAACAATATACGTATCGGCTTCTCCACCGTTTGTAATGAAAACCTTTGAACCGTTTAAAATATAGTGATCACCTTGCTTTACGGCTTTTGTTTTTAAGCTACCTGCATCTGACCCAGCACTTGGCTCAGTTAAAGCAAAGGCACCTAAATATTCACCTGAAGCAAGTTTCGGTATATACTTTTGCTTTTGTGCTTCATTTCCAAAATAAAGAATTGGATTTGTTCCTACTGATGTGTGTACTGATAAAATAACTCCAATTGTTGCGCTCACTTTCGAAAGCTCATGGATTGCGATGATGTAGGAAGTAAAGTCCATTTCAGAACCACCCAAGCTTTCAGGAGCTGTAATTCCCATTAAGCCTAAGTCAGCCATCTTTGCTAGAATCTCTCTAGGAAACTCTCCGTTTTCCATACTTTCAATATGTGGTGCAATTTCAGTTTGAGCAAAATCACGAACCATTTTTCGCATCATTTCTTGCTCTTGTGTGAAGCGGAAATCCATTTGTATTCCCCTTTCTAACGTGTCATGTAGACTCATGCTGTTTTATTCGTAAACATAAAATCCTCGACCAGATTTCTTACCTAACCAACCGGCTTTTACATACTTTCGTAGTAATGGACATGGACGATATTTGTCATCTCCAAATCCTTCATGTAATGTCTCCATGATATATAGACATGTATCAAGACCAATAAAGTCGGCTAAAGTTAATGGACCCATTGGATGATTCATTCCTAGCTTCATAACTTCATCAATGGCCTCAGGAGTTGCTACACCTTCATATACTGTAAAAATAGCTTCATTGATCATTGGCATTAAAATACGGTTTGAAACAAAGCCTGGGAAATCATTAACTTCTACCGGAACTTTGCTTAGCTTTTTCGTCATATCTTCAATTACTGCATACACTTCATCCGTTGTTGCAAGGCCACGAATAATTTCAACTAATTTCATGACTGGTACTGGATTCATGAAGTGCATTCCGATCACTTTCTCAGGACGATTCGTCGCTGCTGCAATTTCAGTAATCGGTAGTGATGATGTATTTGTTGCTAAAATGGCATCTGCTGGTGCAATTTTATCTAACTCAGCAAATAGCTTTGTTTTGATTTCCATATTTTCAATGGCTGCTTCAATGACTAAATCAATATCACTAGCATTCTGTAAATCTAGAGAAGGCGTAATTCGATTTAACGTCGCTGTCATGTCTTCTTCTGTCATACGTCCTTTTTCAACCTGGCGTGACAGGTTCTTCTTAATGATTCCAAAGCCTCTATCTAAAAATTCCTGCTTAATATCGTGAAGTTTCACTTGATAACCAGCCATTGCACACACTTGAGCTATACCTGAGCCCATTTGTCCTGCACCAATAACCATTACATTTTGTACGTTCATTGTTTCGTTACCTCCTGAATTTAGAATAGATCTCATTCGACAAGTGCGTGGCATTTGTCGAATGCCCTTACACCTGTATCATTATCGCATCGCCTTGCCCGCCACCCGAACAAATCGAAGCAATTCCAATCCCGCCGCCTCTGCGTTTTAATTCGTGAATAAGTGTAATGATGATACGTGCTCCACTTGCCCCGATTGGGTGTCCCAATGCAACTGCTCCACCATTTACATTTACTTTTTCAGGATCAAGACCAGCAATTTGCCCACTAGCTAAAGTTACTGCAGCAAACGCTTCGTTTACTTCAAACAAATCGATTTCATCGACTGTTTTACCAGTTTTCTTTAGTAACTCATTAATAACCAAGCCTGGAGTCTTAGGGAAGTCCTTTGCTTCAACTGCAATAGCTGCATGACCAAGTATCGTAGCTACCTTCTCTTTTCCTTCTTTCTGAGCTCTCTCTTCGCTCATTAAAACAAGAGCTGCTGCACCATCATTAATTCCAGGTGCATTTCCAGCTGTGATTGTTCCTTCAGGTCCGAATACAGGTGCAAGTTTAGCTAACTTTTCAACAGATGTATCCTTACGAGGTGCTTCATCCTGGTCAACCACCGTAATATCACCTTTACGGCCTTTCAACTCAACAGGAACAATCTCCTCTGCCAGCCTTCCAGCCTCAATCGCTGCTACAGCACGTTGATGGCTTGTATATGCCCACTCATCCTGTGCCTCACGTGATAATTCAAGCTCATCCGCTGTTCCGTTTCCATATGTCCCCATGTGAACTCCGTTAAAACTACACGTCAATCCATCGTGAACCATCAAATCAACAACATTGGCATCTCCCATACGAAGACCAAAGCGTGCTTTCGGTAAAATGTAAGGTGCATTACTCATCGATTCCATACCGCCTGCAACAATTACGTCTTCATCACCTGCACGGATAATTTGGTCTGCAAGTGTGACACTGCGAAGCCCTGATGCACATACCTTATTGATTGTTTCCGTTTTAACTTCCCAAGGAATTCCTGCTTTACGTGCCGCCTGACGAGAAGGAATTTGTCCTTGTCCGCCTTGTAAAACAGTACCTAGAATTACTTCACCTACATTAGCTGGGTCAACTCCTGCACGGTTAAGAGCCTCTTTTACCGCAATTCCGCCTAGGTCAGAAGCAGAAAGCGCGCTAAGAGCACCACCTAATTTTCCAAACGGAGTTCGTACACCACTTACAATCACTGTTTTCCCCATTAAAAAGCCTCCCTTTTAAAAAGTAATCGCTTTCAACAAATGCGACTGAACGCTCGCTCGATTTCACCTAATAAGAGAGGTGTACAATCTCTACATAATAAAGTTCGTACACCTCTTAGTCGCAAGTTCTACTAATCTATATTTCTATTTTACAGTAAAATTTGGAATATTTAAATTGAAATTGTAATTATGAATATAAAATCTTCTCGAAAATTATGAAGCAAGTTCTTTTGTTTCACCAACTACAGATTTTTCAAGTAGTTCAGCAATATCAAATGTGCCAACTTCTTCTTCAACTTCCTTCGCCTTCGTTCCATCACTTAACATCGTTAAGCAGTAAGGACAGCCTGAGCTGATAACACTTGGTTGAATCGCAAGTGCCTGTTCAGTTCTTGCCACATTGATACGACTTCCTGTGTCTTCTTCCATCCACATGAGCCCTCCACCAGCTCCACAGCACATTCCTGACTCGCGATTACGCTCCATCTCAATTAACGTTACACCTGGGATTGCTCTTAAAATATCACGTGGTTGTTCATACACTTCATTGTATCTACCTAAATAACAAGAATCGTGGTAAGTAATTGTTTCTTTTACTTCATATTTAGGAATAAGTTTTCCTTCCTTCACTAACTGAGCTAATACCTCAGTGTGATGGTACACTTCAGCTTTTAAGCCGAAATCAGGATACTCATTTTTAAAGATGTTGTAAGCATGTGGATCAATCGTTACAATCTTCTTCACTTCATTTTTCTCAAACTCATCGATGTTTCCTGTAGCAAGCTCTTGGAATAAGAACTCGTTACCTAAACGACGAGGTGTATCTCCTGAGTTTTTCTCTTTATTTCCTAAGATCGCAAACTTCACACCCGCTTCGTTTAATAACTTCGCAAATGATAATGCAATCTTTTGGCTTCGGTTATCGAATGCACCCATTGACCCAACCCAGAATAAATACTCAAACTCTTCACCAGCTTTTTTTAGCTCTTTAACAGTTGGAACAACTACATCTTCGCGAGCTTCACGCCAGTTTTCCTTTTCCTTACGGTTAAGTCCCCATGGATTTCCTTGGCGCTCAATGTTTGTCATTGCACGTTGAGCATCTGCATCCATTTTACCTTCAGTTAAAACTAAGTAACGACGTAGGTCGATAATTTTATCAACATGCTCATTCATAACTGGACATTGATCTTCACAGTTACGACAGGTCGTACATGCCCAAATCTCTTCTTCTGTGATAACATCACCAATTAAGCTTGGATTATATGCCATTTCAAGTGTTGCAGCTGATTCTTCTGCACCTTTTCCAGCAGAAGCAAGTGCCAATTGGTTACCTTTTGTATTTGAAAATGCAACTGTAGGTACCCAAGGAGCTCTCGATGTCACAACTGCACCTTTTTCTGTTAAATGATCACGTAATTTAACAATTAAATCCATCGGTGAAAGCATTTTTCCTGTACCAGTTGCTGGACACATGTTTGTACAGCGTCCACACTCAACACAGGCATATAAATCGATTAATTGTGTTTGTTTAAAATCTTCAATTTTACCAACACCAAACGTTTCTTGTGTTTCATCTTCGAAATTAATTGCATCAAGCTTACCAGGGTTTGATAAACGTCCAAAGAAAACGTTAACTGGTCCAGCAATTAAGTGAGCATGCTTTGATTGTGGTACATACACTAAGAATGTTAATAAGAAAAGTAAATGAATCCACCAAGCAATGTAGAATACTACAATGGAAGCAGTTTCACCAATCCAGGCTAAAATAAACGCAAATCCGGATGCAATAGGCTCGCTCCATGTTAAGTCATGTCCATGCCATACAAGTCCCATTCCATTTCCTAATAATACCGACAGCATTAGTCCACCAATAAATAGTAAAACTAACCCTGATTTAAACCCTCTTTTTAACCGAACTAATTTCTCAACATAACGACGGTGGAAAGCCCACACGACCGCAACTAAAATCATAAATGTTACGATTTCTTGGAAAAAAGTAAATGCGGGATACAATGGACCTAATGGTAGATGTGCTCCTGGCACTAAACCTTTAATAATGAAGTCAATTGCTCCAAATTGAACTAAGATAAAGCCATAAAAGAACATAACGTGGATAATTCCACTCTTTTTATCCTTTAAAAGCTTCTTCTGGCCGAATACGTTCACCCAGATTTTATCGAAGCGCTCTTTGAATTTGCGATCAAATTCGATTTTCTTACCGAGCTTGATATATTCCGTTCTTGTCTTAATCAAGTACGCAAACAAATAAACAGCGTAAGCGGTTACAGCCAAGAATGCAATGAAGTTAATAACTAATAATGTAGTACTCATGAAACTTTCCCCCTTCTAAAAATACTATAAAATTATTTCGCAATTTGTCCAATCGCTTTTGAACATTTAAAAACAAAATAATATTCTGACTTTATCTCTATAACTCCATTATATAATGAATGAGCATTCAGTCAACACATTTATATGAAAAACAACCTTATAAAATAATTTTGGAAGTATTCGTCTACACTAATAAAACCGAAAAGAAAGGAGTTACAATCATATGAATGTAATAGCTACTGTGTTCGCTGTATTAATGATTCTATTCTTGTGGCTCCGAATTGATTACAAGCTTGGCCGAAAAAAACATTTATCGATCGTTAATAAGCGTGAATTTCCTGAGCGTAAAAGTAATCTCAAGCTTTTTACTGAAGGGAACAGCCTGTTTACGGATCTCTTTAATGAGATTGAGAATGCAAAAGAACATATTCATATCCTGTTTTATATTGTAAAAGATGATAAAATCAGTCGGGAATTTCTTACTCGTCTTAAAAAGAAAGCACAAGAAGGAGTAGAGGTACGATTACTGGTCGATTGGGTTGGCAATAAAATCTCAAAAGAAATGAAGGTAGACTTAAAAAAGAGTGGAGTTCAATTATTTGAATGTCACATCCCTAGGTTTCCTTATTTGTTTTACTCTTTGAATGCTAGAAATCATCGAAAAGTAACAGTAATTGATGGCAAAATTGGTTATCTAGGTGGCTATAACGTTGGGAAAGAATATCTCGGTAATGACTCAAAATTTGGTTTTTGGCGAGATTATCACTTAAAAATTGAAGGAAAAGGTGTACAAGATTTACAAATGCAATTTTTATATGATTGGAAGGACAGAACTACTATTGATTTAACTCAAAACCCAAATTATTTTCCACCACTAATCGAAGGCCAAAGCTATATGAAGCTCGTCCCAACAGATGGAGCATACCTACAAAGTCACTTTTTAGAACTATTAAATACTGCAAAAAAAGAAGTCAAGATAGGTTCACCGTATTTTATTCCTGGCTCAAAACTGTCAAATGCGATATTATATGCATTAAAACGGGGAGTAAAAGTGACAATCCTTTTACCTAGAAAGGCTGATCACTTATTTGTTAAAGAAGCTGCCGTCCCATATTTTCAACCACTTTTAAAAGCAGGCGCAAAAATTTATTTTTATGAAAAAGGCTTTTACCATGCAAAGGTGTTTATTATTGATGATGTTATCTGTGATATTGGCACCGCAAATTTTGATAAGCGTAGCCTTTATTTAAACCATGAAATAAACTGCTACATTTATGATAAAACAGTTATTCAGGAGGTTAAGGCACAGTTTAGCGAGGATTTAGCCTTCTCTACTGAAATCACCCTAGAAAGCCTACAAAACCGCTCTATCTTCCAAAAATGGAAAGAATCATTCTCAACCCTTATATCAGCTTTTCTATAACAGGTCCCTCCTTCTTTGGGAAGGACCTTATTACTTTTTTAGAGGCACCTTTTGCAATGATTGTTGCTTTTAAATATAGTTATATTTAGAGTGGATTGGAGCGGAAGGCACTTGACTCCTGCGGGAAGTAGAGGAAAGGTCGAGACCCCGCAGACGGAACGTCGAGGAGGCTCGACTTCCTCCCCGCGGAAAGCAAGTGCCTGCAGCGGAAAGGAACGGTCTATGTTCATATTACGAAAAGAACGTTTTAAAAAAGGAGGGAACATGTTTGAGAATAAGATTAGGCTATGTATCACATGCATTATCACTATGGGAATGCTCACCCGCAAAGACCATGACTTTTACAAGATATCAGCAGCTTGAAGAAATTGAAAGAATTCAAAAACTCAAAGAAATCACGGCACATAATTTGCGTAGCACATTACGAATGATTTACTACAACATCGCCCATGATATTCACGTCTATAGAATGTCTTCATCCATTGTACCTTTAGCTACCCATCCCGAAGTCATGTGGGATTATCGATCTGTTTTTAAAAAACAACTAAAGGAAATCGGGACTGCTGTAAAAAAAAGTAAAATGCGTGTAAGCTTTCACCCGAACCAATTTACATTATTTACAAGTGACAAGGAACATATTACAGACAATGCAGTTATTGATATGCAGTACCATTATGACCTTTTAGATGGAATGGGCCTAGCGGATATCTCAAATATTAATATCCATGTTGGAGGAGCCTACGGTGACAAGATTACTGCAATTGAGAGATTTCATCAAAACATTGTAAAGTTACCAGATCATATAAAAAAGAGAATGACGTTGGAGAATGACGACAAGACGTACACAACGGAAGAAACTCTTAAGGTTTGTAAAAAAGAACAGATTCCACTCGTATTTGATTATCATCACCACCAAGCAAATCTTGGCTCAACTGACCTTTCGGAGCTATTACCTGAGGTTTTTTCAACTTGGGATCATTTTGGCATTATTCCTAAGGTTCATATTTCTTCACCCAAGTCTGAAAAAGAATTTAGAAGTCATGCTGACTACGTGGACGCAGAGTTCATCTTACCTTTTCTTCATCTTGCACGTGAAGTAGGTCAAGATTTTGATATTATGATTGAAGCAAAGCAAAAAGATAAAGCCTGCCTCAAACTTACTGAAGACCTTTCTAAAATTAGAGGTGTTAAGCGTATCGATGGCGGCACGATCGAATGGTAAAAGGTGTTCCTCAAGGTAAATTTTTTTTACCTCTTGGAACACCTTTTATTATTAATCCTCCATAAAAATACGAGCGTAATACATTGACTCATCATCTAAATCATGTTCTTTTTCCATTGATTCTAAATCATTCTGGCGCTTATCATCCGCGATTTGAAAGGAGCCTGAGATATTTGGTACTTTACCTTGTTTATTCTTGTCCACTCTACTCTTCCCCCCTCTCCTACTGTCCGTAGTATTTTCTGAACATAATGAGTGCATTCATAAACTACTAAATTTTTTCATACACAGATTGTTATTGGGGCACATTAAAACTAAATGGAAGGAGTGGAAAATAAATGGGAAACCCGATAGAGGCTGTCTGGAATTTACTTAAAACTCGACTAGATGTTGAGCCAAAATCACCCTTGCATGTAATTGAAGTAGGTGATGTATGGAAGTACCTCGCTGCACTTGAGGAATTTATTCGGTATGAGGAAATAGGTCTGAATACAACAGTTGATGATGAGATAAAAGAGGTATTAACTGACGCAATAAAACAATGTGAATCACAAGCAAAACGCCTTAGTGATTTCTTGACAAAGGAAGGAATTCCGCTTCCTAATACTGCAGCAGCTAAACCTGTCTCAGACCCAAACTCTGTGCCATTAGGCGTCAAATTAACAGATGATGAAATTGCAAATGGTTTGGCATTCAAATTTGTAAACTTAATGATGTTATGTGGGAAAGGGCAAGGAGACTGTCTTCGAAACGACCTTGGGCTAATTTGGGTAGAGTTTTATACTGAATCCCTTACCTTTGGAACTACACTAAAAACATTAATGAGAAAACGCGGCTGGCTCAAGGTACCACCCTACTATTATCCACCAGGAAATACATATAGCAGCTAAATAAAAAAACCACCAATATGGCGGTTTTTTTATTTTGTAAACATCGGTGCAACCATTTGAAATAATTTAAACCCTAGATAAACCCCTACTATCCCGGTTACCCCAGCAAGAGCAGGTGGAGCAGGTATAGGTAGCTTTAAAAGGGCAAATAAAAAACCTACAATAATTCCTGTAATAAGTGATAATATAACTTCTTTCATTAATTAGTAAACCTCCAATAATTAGAGTTCATTTTATTTTGACCAATAAAATAATTCTCTACTCAAAAAACATCTGGTTTTTAGGAAAAGTCCCAACACCAGATGCTTCTTGTCACACCTTACATTTTTTCAGGAGCAGAAACTCCGATTAGCGCTAGTGAGTTTTGTAATGTAATTTGTACTGCTTTCATTAGTGCTAAACGAGCTTTTGTACGATCCATATTTTCTGTATCTAGCACCTTCTCCGCATTATAGAAGCTATGAAGAGTAGAAGCCAATTCGTTAATATAATTTGTGATTCGATGTGGTAAACGCTTTTCGGCAGCTTCTGAAACCGCAGCCGGGAACTCGCCAAGCTTTTTCAATAAATCTACTTCTTTTTCAGAACTAATCAGAGCTAGTTCCAATTCACCATCAAGCTTCACACCCATTTCTTGACCTTGACGAAGCATACTACAAATACGAGCATGTGCATATTGTGCGTAGTAAACCGGATTTTCATTTGACTGTGAAACTGCTAAGTCCAGATCAAAGTCAAGATGTGTATCTGAACTTCTCATTGCGAAGAAATAACGCACCGCATCTAAACCTACTTCTTCTATTAAATCACGCATCGTTACTGCTTTCCCCGTACGTTTACTCATCTTCATCTTTTCACCGTCTTTATAAAGATGAACAAGTTGGATAATTTCAACCTCTAATGTATCTGCTCCATAGCCTAATGCTTGAATAGCCGCTTTCATACGAGGAATGTACCCATGATGGTCTGCACCCCAAATGTTGATTAGCTTTTCAAATCCTCTCTTCAGCTTGTCCTGATGATAGGCAATGTCTGGTGTTAAATACGTATAAGAGCCATCATTTTTAATTAACACACGGTCTTTATCATCTCCGAATGTCGTAGAACGGAACCAAGTTGCACCTTCTTCTTCATAGATATGTCCTTTATCACGAAGAGCTGCTAATGCATCATCAATCTTACCGTTATGATAAAGTGAAGTTTCTGAGTACCACTCATCAAATTCAACTCTAAATTCCTTTAAGTCATGTTGAAGCTTTGCCATCTCATATTTAAGACCGTATTCACGGAAAAATGCGAGACGCTCTTCTTCTGATACATCAGAATACTTATCGCCAAACTCTTCAACAAGCTTTCTACCAATTCCAACTATATCTTCTCCATGATAGCCATCCTCTGGCATTGGGAAGTCTTGACCAAGAGCTTGGAAATAGCGAGCTTGAACCGATAATGCTAAATTGTTAATCTGATTTCCCGCATCATTGATGTAGTATTCACGTGAAACCTCATAACCTGCCTTAGCTAAAATGTTACATAATGTATCACCAACAGCTGCACCACGAGCATGTCCTAAATGAAGGTCTCCTGTAGGGTTTGCAGAAACAAACTCTAGTTGAACTTTTTGGTTGTTTCCTATATTGGTTTCTCCATAAGCCTGACCAGCCTCTAGGACGGTCGGAACTAAATCAGTTAGATAACCATTGTTCATATAAAAATTGATAAAACCAGGTCCTGCAATTTCGATTTTTTCTATAGAAGCCTTTGATTTATCAAAGTTCTCAACAATGCTTTCTGCAATCATACGTGGAGCTTTTTTCGCCACTCTTGCTAGTTGCATAGCCATATTCGTAGCATAGTCCCCATGTGCTTTTTCCTTTGGTAATTCTAAAATAACATCCGGAACTTGATCTTCTACTGCTAGACCCGCCTTCACAACAGCATCTTTTATTTCGGCTTTTAATTTCTCTTTAACTTGATCAACGATATTCACCTTGCTTTTTCCTCCTCATATGTAATTGTCATCGCATATCTACCAACCTGATCTCCTTGCATTTGTAGCTTATAAGCAAGAAAGAGTTTTCCTTTGAGAGAATGCTTTGATGGCGTATATTCTATATTATTTGTATCGGTAAGTAGCTCAAACACACCATGTGGGCTTTCATAGCTTCCGATTGCTTTTTTGCCTTTTGTGAAGACTTGTCTCATTTTCACAGCCCCTGAACGGAGGATTAACACTTCTCCATCAGCTATTTTTATAATGGTGTTTACGTTTCCTGTGTCGTTATTTTCGATAAATCGCAGGAATGTCGCTTCATCTTTTATGTAGTATTGGCCTTTAGCCTCGATTGTAACATTCTCTTTTTGATTGGCTTGACGTATTTCTGTAGTCAGTTTCACTTTAATAGGCCGTCCAGCCACTAAAGGTTGATTCACTAGCATTGCACTTCCTTATTATGTAGGTAATTAGCTTTAGATTTGGGTTTGATACAACATCTATTTGTATCAGTATTCCATATAACTTAATAAGTATAATCATTCTGTGTTGAAACTTCAATCGTTGGTAAACTTAATATAATATTACAAGAAAAAGGTCTATCAAAGTACATGGGGTGGTTATTCGCTAGAATCCACTCGCTTTCCGCGGGCAGTCCGGGAGCCTCCTCGGCGCTCCGCACCTGCGGGGTCTCCCGTTGACGTGCTACTCCCGCAGGAGTCTCGTGGATTCTAGCGAATAACCGAACACTAAACATAAGCTAGGATATATAGGGTGAAACTAATTATTGACATTGACAAATTAGTACTTAGTTATTCTAAACTAAATTTCACCAACAATGAAAATCTTTAAGAGATTGTTGCTATATATTTATCCTTGAGTGGATTGGAGCGGAAGGCACTTGACTCCTGCGGGAAGTGAGGAAAGGTCGAGACCCCACAGACGGAACGTCGAGGAGGCTCGACTTCCTCCCCGCGGAAAGCAAGTGCCTGCAGCGTAAAGGAACGCACTAGGTTTAAATTAATTAACACTATATGGAAACAAAATTAAGAAACCATACTATATTTTTCAATAGTACGGCTTCTTAAAGTTGTTCTTTACTTTACCCATCCTAAAATCATTTCACGGATGAGTTTGCTTGCTGTGTTTGCTGTTTGTTCTGAAGGATCATAGATTGGTGCTACTTCTACTAGGTCTGCGCCAACAACGTTTACTTTTGATCTTGCAATTTCGTGGATGGATGCTAGTAATTCTCTTGATGTAATTCCACCTGCGTCTACTGTTCCTGTTCCAGGTGCATGAGCAGGGTCTAGTACATCGATATCAATCGTTACATAAACCGGGCGTCCTGCTAGTGTTGGTAAAATTTCTTTTAATGGCTCAAGTACTTCAAATTTCGAAATGTGCATTCCTACTTCTTTAGCCCATTGAAACTCTTCTCTCATTCCCGAACGAATTCCAAATGAGTAAACGTTTTTAGGACCGATTAGCTCACAAGCCTTTTTAATCGGTGTAGAATGTGATAATGGTTCCCCTTCATAATCGTCACGTAAATCTGTGTGTGCATCCATATGAATGATGGCTAAATCAGGATACTTTTTATACATTGCCTTAATAACAGGCCAAGACACTAAATGCTCTCCACCCATTCCTAAAGGAAATTTATCTTCAGCTAGGACTTTATCAACAAAGCTCTCAATCTCATCAAGGCTTTTTTGCGGATTTCCAAACGGTAATGGAATATCTCCTGCATCAAAGTATTTCACTTCTTCTAAATGGCGATCTAAATAAGCACTGTACTCTTCTAATCCAATTGATACTTCACGAATACGAGCAGGACCAAAACGTGAACCTGGTCGGTAGCTTACTGTCCAGTCCATCGGCATTCCGTAAAGAACTGCTTTGCTTTCTTCAAAGTTTGGGTGACTTTTAATAAACACATTACCAGAATAAGCTTCGTCAAAACGCATTTTACATTCCTCCGTTTTTCATAGATAAGAGGCGCCTAACACAAGGCGCCCTTTTTTTATTTATTTATTTGATTAAGTCAGCTACAAATTTCGGTAAAACAAATGCCGCTTTGTGTAGCTCTTTCGTATAGTATTTAGTTTCAATTTCGTGGAAACGTTCTTCACTTACTTCAAGAGGATCATATTTTTTTGATCCGATTGTAAATGTCCAAAGGCCACTTGGGTATGTTGGAATGTTTGCAGTGTATAAACGTGTGATAGGGAAGATTTCCTTCACGTCACGTTGCACATTCGTAATTAATTCAGGCGTGAACCAAGGGTTGTCCGTTTGAGCAACAAACACACCATCTTCTTTAAGTGCTTTTGAAATTCCAGCGTAAAATCCTTTTGTAAATAAGTTAACTGCAGGTCCAACTGGCTCAGTAGAATCAACCATGATTACATCATATACATTTTCGCTTTGAGCAATGTGCATGAAGCCATCATCAACTTGTACGTCTACTCGTGGATCTTCTAATTTACCCGCAATTTCAGGTAAGTACTTTTTAGAGTACTCAATTACTTTTCCATCGATATCAACTAATGTTGCTTTTTTCACGCTAGGGTGTTTAAGAACTTCACGAATTACTCCACCATCTCCGCCACCAACAACTAATACGTTCTCAGGATTCGGATGTGTAAATAAAGGTACGTGAGCAACCATCTCATGGTATACAAACTCATCCTTTGTTGTAGTCATAACCATTCCATCTAAAAGTAACATATTTCCGAATTCTTCTGTTTCTACCATATCAAGCTTTTGAAACTCTGTTTGTTCTGTATGTAACGTACGCTTAATTTTTGCTGTAATTCCAAAATTCTCTGTTTGTTTTTCAGTAAACCATAATTCCACTTTAGCAACTCCCTTTCCTAAATAAGCATATTATTTTTTAGAGTACCCTTTAGGTAACATTTCAAACCAAAAATTAACTATTTCATCTATGTGTTTAAAGGCATTCTTTTCCTGTATTTCCATGATTCTTAGCTAACGAAAAAAGTATAGAGTAAAGTGTCGAAAATGTAAAGAATCTATGGAAGTTTTTAAATGTTTTATTGCTTTGAATGTTGACCGTTCCTTTGCGCTGCAGGCACTTGCTTTCCGCGGGGAGGAAGTCGAGCCTCCTCGACGTTCCGTCTGCGGGGTCTCGACCTTTCCTCTACGTCCCGCAGGAGTCAAGTTCCTTCCGCTCCAATCCACTCTTCAATCTCTACGAAATACCTTTAAAAATATCCAACCTAAAAAGCTAGACTTTTTTTACTAGTTTCACGTTTAAAAAGAGCTTTATAGCCTAATACTGTTAGATAGTAAGAAAAATGATCGGAAGAACTATGGCCAATTTGGTCTGTAATAGGTGAGGTGAATTCATTGGAAATCATTACGAGTGGGCGTTTAAAAAATACAATTAAGTACCTTCGGGCTTTATTTATTATTGGATTAATCCTATCAATCTTTTTCATGCTAGGTATCCTCGGCGTACTAGCCTATGCAAAATCTCAAGGTGCTCCACCTTTAGCAGTACCACAAACTAGCCTTTTTTATGCAAGTGATGGCTCCATTATTGAGGAAAGTCATCGAGGTCAAAAAAGATATTGGGTACCGCTCTCGGAAATGTCACCTACCATTATAGACGCAACGATTTCTATTGAAGACCGAAACTTTTACCGACACAACGGTTTTGATTATAAACGAATTGCTGGGGCTGCTATAGCTGATATTAAAGCAATGGCAAAGGTCCAAGGTGCTAGTACAATTACCCAGCAGTATGCTAGAAATCTATTTTTAGAGCATGATAAAACGTGGAGTCGTAAGATTACTGAAGCTCTTTATACGGTTAGACTTGAAATTAACTATAGTAAAAAAGAAATCTTAGAAGGCTATTTAAATACAATCTATTATGGTCATGGAGCCTATGGAATTGAAGCAGCATCCAAATACTACTTTGGCAAATCTGCTAATGAGCTTTCTCTCGCAGAATCAAGTATGTTAGCTGGAATCCCCAAAGGGCCTAGTCGTTATTCACCTTATGAAAACCTTGAAAAAGCGAAGAGTCGTCAAAAAATCATCTTGAACTCGATGGTTTCAAATGGATACATTACGAAAAAAGAAGCAGAAGAAGTGTATCAAACGAATCTAGCATTTTTTAAAAGTGAAGATTTAGGAAGAGAAAGAATTGCACCTTATTTTCAAGATGCTGTTAAAAAGGAGTTATTAACACAGACTAATATCGATGAAAAGACGATTGAAATGGGTGGACTGCGTGTATACACGACTCTCGATCCAAAGCTGCAAAAGGTAGCAGAAGAACAAGTAGCCAAAAATGTTAACCCAGATTCTGAGATTCAACTCGGTTTTGTGGCAATGGATCAGTATACCGGAGAGGTAAAGGCATTAATTGGTGGAAGGAACTATGAAGAAAGTCCATTTAACCGTGTTACCCAAGCAGAAAGGCAGCCAGGTTCAACCTTTAAACCTTTTCTCTATTATGCAGCACTTGAAAATGGCTTTACCCCTTCTACTGAACTAAGAAGTGAGGTAACTACTTTCCTTTACGATGATGGAAATAGCAAGTATACACCTCATAATTTCAATAATTACTATGCGAACGGTACAATTACACTAGCTCAAGCATTGGCATTATCAGATAATGTTTTCGCAGTTAAAACCCATGTCTTTATCGGGGAAAATTCTCTTGTTAATATGGCAAAAAAATTAGGTGTTACAAGTGACCTAGTAAATGTGCCTTCCTTAGCACTAGGGACTTCTACAGTTAGAGTCATTGATATGGTAAATGCTTATGGTGTCATTGGCAATGGTGGTCAAAAGATTACTCCCGTTTTTATAAAAAAAGTTGTCGATCATAAGGGTGATGTGATCTATGAAGCTGAACAAAGCAAGGAACAAGTTCTTGATCCAAACCTTGCATTTGTGACAACACATATGATGACAGGAATATTTGATGCAAAGTTAAATGATTATACCCGTGTAACCGGACAAACCATTACGAATTCATTAACGCGTCAATATGCCGGAAAAACAGGAAGTACAAAAACAGATAGCTGGATGATTGGCTATTCACCACAGCTTGTGGCTGGAATTTGGACTGGCTATGACCGCGATGAAAGAATAACATTAACCGCAGAAAAACAGTATGCTAAAAAAATCTGGGCTGATTTTATGGAAGAGGCACATACAGGAAGAAACGTTACTGCTTTTAAGCCGACTGAAGGTGTGATTGGTGTCTATGTTAATCCCGACAACGGTAAACTTGCTACAAATGCATGTCCAATATCAAGACTCACTTATTATGTAAAAGGGACCGAACCGACAGAATACTGTATGGACCACGTTGATCATTATGAAGAGGTAGAAGAAAAACAGCCAGAGGAAGATCCAGATAAGGATAAAGGCTGGTTTAAAAAGATATTTGATTGGTTTTAATCTCAAAGGCGCAAGTGCCTCGTTCAGCCCCGACAAGCAAATGTTCTGGGACAAAAAAAGTCCGCACTTTGACTTTTTATGGCACTCACTTATTTGACCTCGAGGGGCTAGGCACTGGAGCTGGATGTTATCCATATATAATTAAAAATCCCAGGAGCAATTGTCCTGGGATTTTTAGTGTCCTAGTTTCAGTGTGTGTTAACACTGTAAATTTAGTTTACTTATTTTATAAGAAAAGCTCAAGCACAACATGTGTTGTTCACGAAAATGTCATAAGTTTGTCAATATTTCTTTGTTGACAAATTTAGTTTTCAACGTGTAGACCTTGTTTAAGTTCGTCACTTGAGCGGTTCCATATGCCCAAATCATGTTTCTGTAAAAATTCGGCTAACAGCTTTTTTGATTTATCATCCATGTGGTCAACAATAATTTTGCGCTTCAATGATTTATCCATTAGGTTTACGTGCACAGGTAAAGACTTATAGCCACGACGTATCTCGCGGTCAACTGTCATTTCACAAGCCGTTACACCAGCATAATAGCCTCCATCTTGAGTAACATCAATTGTTACCCAGACAAGCCAATACGGTTTTCCATTAGGAACTTCTTCCTTATTCGGCAAAAATTTTATTCCTTTTTCCACAACGCTTCGTGCATGCATAGCTCCGATATCAACAAATACATCTTCATTTTCAATATCTACAAAAACAGGCGAGATGTTTTCAAGACTTAACGTTCCAACACCAAAGCCACCATGACCATCAGTTGAGTCATTTTTTAGAATATTAAAAGCTACCTTCTTTTTCGGTTGATCCTGTTCCATTATTCTATATCCCCCTAGCTATTATTCAAAGTTTGACTTACATGTAACCTACATCCCAAAAAGTGTACCAAAGAGACCTTGTAGTATGCCAATGACAAAAGGTATGACCGTATTGAATATTGGTTGGATTGTATATTGATCAAGTGGTGTTATGACTAGGAAAAGGAAAATAATAATTCCATAGCTTTCATATTGAGTCATTTTAGCACGTATGTCTGCAGGCATTAAATCCTCTAAAATTCGATATCCATCTAACGGTGGAAACGGCAGTAGATTGAAAACAAATAATAGTACGTTTAAGTAAATAAGCATTTCAAAAAATTGAATTGCTCCATCCTGCAGGGCAGGCGACATGGAACCTAATAGTCCAGTCCTTGCAAATAAGTAAAGTAGACAAAAACCAATGGACGCCACAATCAAATTACTTATCGGTCCAGCAACGGACACAAGCACACCTGCAAGTCTTGGATTTTTAAAGAAAAATCGGTTTACTGGTACGGGTCTTGCCCAACCAAATCCAGCAATGAAAATGAGCAGTGTTCCAATTGGGTCTAAATGAGCAAGTGGTGATAAGGTTAGTCTTCCTTGATTTTTCGCAGTAGGATCACCGAATTTGTATGCTACATATGCATGTGCAAATTCATGAACAGTAAAAGCGATCAAAAGGACTGCGACCACATATGGAATCTGTTCCAATGGAAAAGCCAAAAATCGTTCCACAAAAAATCCCCTTTATATCAGTTTATTCATTTTTCTTTATTTACCATATACTCTAAGTATACAATAATAATGTTATAAATAGAAAATACTACATACTAAACACATACCGGCCAATTTAAAGGAGAGATTAACATGCCATACGTCACTGTCAAAATGCTAGAAGGTCGTTCAGAAGAACAAAAAAAAGCACTAGTTGAAAAAGTAACAGACGCTGTATCTGAAACAACTGGAGCACCAAAAGAAAAAATTGCCGTATTTATTGAAGAAATGTCTAAAAACCACTACGCACTCGGTGGAAAACGCCTGAGTGATGAATAATTTTTTTTCAGGGAAGCCTAGATAAAGAGGCTTCTTTTTTAATTTTGAATTTAGGATATTCAACAGAGTGCATTGAAGCGGAAGGCACTTGACTCCTGCGGGAGTTGAGGGAAGTTCGAGACCCCGCAGACGGAACGTCGAGGAGGCTCGACTTCCTCCCCGATGGGAATTCGCTCTTGAAAAAGCCGGCTGTTGGGCTTTTTCATAATTCCCCGAGGAAAGCAAGTGCTTGCAGCGCAAAGGAACGGTCTAGGTTCAAAGTGAAAACAATATAAATCTACAATTCGCACTTGCAATCCACACTAAAAACGAATATTATATTTAAGGTCTTAAAAAATCGTTCGTATTTTGGAGGTTTCTTACTTTATGTTTACGTTCTTTAAGTTAAATGAATTAAATACAAACGTCAGAACAGAAGTCATCGCAGGTATCACCACATTCCTAACAATGGTATACATCGTCATTGTTAACCCTATTATTCTTTCAGATGCTGGTGTACCGTTCAATCAGGTATTCACAGCAACCATTATAGCAACCATCATCGGAACGCTTTGGATGTCACTGTTTGCAAACTATCCAATTGCCATCGCTCCTGGAATGGGGCTTAACGCTTATTTTGCCTATTCAGTTGTTGGCACAAATCCAAATATCACGTATGAAGTAGCATTTTCTGCTGTTTTCTTTGCAGGTGTATTGTTTATCATTTTATCTTTAACACCGTTTCGCAAAAAACTAATCGAAGCCATTCCCGAAAATTTAAAGCACGGAATTACTGCTGGAATCGGTTTATTTATTGCGTTTATTGGTCTTCGCTTAACTGGTATTGTTACAGCACATGAAGCAAATTTAGTTACACTTGGAAATCTTCACGACCCTGGAGTTATTTTAGCACTAGTAGGCTTAGCAGTTACCCTTGTATTAATGTCACTTAATGTGCATGGAGCTTTATTCATCGGTATGATCATTACTGGTGCGATTGCTTTCTTCACAGGTCAACTTGAGTTCAAAGATGGATTTGTTGCACTTCCTACTCTTTCTGAAGGTTTGATTGTAGCTAATCCATTTGCTGCAATTGGTGACGTGATTCAGTACGGTTTATATGCAGTTGTATTCTCCTTCCTATTAGTTACTATTTTTGATACAACAGGAACAATGGTTGGAGTAGCCCAGCAGGCTGGGCTAATGAAAGGAAATAAAATGCCTCGTGCACGTCAAGCTTTATTAGCAGATTCTGTTGCTACAACAGCCGGTGCGATGTTTGGTACAAGTCCAACGAGTGCTTATATTGAGTCATCTGCTGGTGTTGCAGCTGGTGGTCGTACAGGATTAACCACGCTAACAGTTGCGATTTTGTTCGGAGTTGCTGCCTTTTTCGGGCCACTTGTTGGAGCTGTTTCTGGAATCGCCGCTATCACAGCACCTGCGTTAATTATCGTTGGTAGCTTAATGATGGGTGCCATCTCACATATTAAATGGAATGAGTTAGATGAAGCATTTCCTGCATTCTTAATTATCCTAAGCATGCCACTAACATCAAGTATTGCGACTGGAATTGCATTAGGATTCATTTCTTACCCATTAATGAAGGTCGTTAAGGGGAAATGGAGAGAAGTTCATCCTCTTGTTTATTTATTTGCCATATTGTTCTTCTATCAATTAGCATTTCTTCCACATTAATCTCAAAAGCGCAGGATACCCGTTCAGCGAAGACCACTAGACGCTGGGTATCCGGAGCTAGATGTACTAATATACGAAAAAGGAGCTATCTGCGTAACTGCAGATAGCTCCTTTCTATATTATGAAACAACAACTTGTCCACGTAGTTTTTCAATGTACGTATATGCCTCTTCAATTTCTTCTTCTGTGTAGCGTTGTTTACTTTTTAGGGTGAAAATTTTATCCTGTACTTCTTCTTTTGCTAATCCTTCAAAATAAAGGACGGTTGATACTAATTCAAGGAATCTAGCATTCTGTCCATTTAAATCCATAATGCATTCCTTTAAAGGTGGTAGGTCTTCTAGTTGATAATGACTTAAAAATTGCTCACCAGTCTCTGTTAAGGTGTAGCGATATTGAAAGTATCCACCTTTCTTCTCTTTTACCTCATTTAAGAAACCAAGATTACATAATTCTTCAACACGTAGTGTGAGCTCTTCAGAGTACGGTCCATAAAAGTGAAAGTCATATTTTTCATAAAAAGGAAAATTAACTTTTTTTGCAATATAGATCATTTTTTGAAGCTTTTTTCGACCAATGATTTCCCCAGCCTCTGAAAAAGCCTTCATAATTTTTGCGTGTTCAGTTAACAAAGCCCCGTCACTCCCAACAATAAGTTCAATTTATATCAAGTAAGCTATGTACGTCCTATAGCTCAAGTAGCTCTTGAATTTTCTTTTTTATATTTCTTTTTGTCGATAAATCCTCAATAAAATCTTGAGGAAAATATAATTTATGATCTGTACGACGTTTTCCTGAAATGGCATCAACGATATCTGATTGACGTGACAACTCACGCAATTCACCACTTGGCATTTGCAAATGGATTGGTAGTCGTTCTTCTTCCTCACCTGGACGATAAAAATCATAAGGAAGATCTGAGGAGGAGTCCACAACTAAATAATACTCTGGATCAATACCTGCTTTTTTGAAAAGCTGGGTAAGTTCCATAAGTTTCATCATTTGCTCATTATTCGGACTGAATTCTACGTACTGAAATAAGTTACGGTTGATAAAACGGCGACATAAGTCACTTAGGATTGGGTCATCCTCTTCTTGCCACACTTGGAAATAATACAAGACGATGGATTCATCTAGCTTCACATATTCTTCTACATTCACTTCTTCTTCAAATAAAGAGTAGAAATGAATTGGATGTATTTTAAAAGAGTAATATTCTTGATGTAGTTTTTTTGCTCGATGGAGAATTTTCGATAAAATAACCTCTGAGCTCCTAGTTACAGGATGGAAATAAACTTGCCAATACATTTGGTAGCGACTCATAATATAGTCTTCCACCGCATGCATTCCGCTGCTCTTTATGACAACCTGATCTTCTTGAGGACGCATGACACGTAATATTCTTTCCATGTCAAAATGACCATAGCTAACCCCGGTATAATAAGCATCACGCTGTAAATAATCCATGCGGTCTGCATCAATTTGACTGGATATCAAACTAACAACTAGCTTATTTTTATACGTTTTAGCAATAACCTCTGCCACTTTTTTCGGGAAGGTTGCACCCATTCTCTTAAGGACACTATTAACCTCCGTATCACCTAAAATAATGGCTTGAGTAAAGTCCTCGTGGTCCAGGTGAAATACTTTTTCAAATGAATGTGAGAAGGGACCATGCCCTAAATCATGTAAAAGCGCTGCACATAAACATAAGAGGCGTTCTTCATTATCCCAATGTTCTCTATCCTTAAAACTATCATCAATAATTCGTCTGACAATTTCATACACACCGAGAGAATGGTTGAATCTACTATGTTCTGCCCCATGGAATACTAGATAAGTTGTTCCAAGCTGGCGAATTCTGCGTAGGCGTTGGAACTCACGTGTTGCGATTAAGTCCCAAATCAAGCGATCTCTTACATGAATATAGCGATGTACTGGGTCTTTAAAGACCTTTTCTTCGGTCAATTTCCCATTGGCATTTGTCATGTTATTACCTCTTCCATCTAAGCTCTTTTCAAAAATACTTCTTTAGTTCAGGTCTCATCTATGACTTGTTTTCTATTATATAGTTTAATCTTAGTCAAAAAAACCCATTTTTGAACAATTTTCTACAAAGATTTTTATTTTTAAAAAAGAAATAAAAAATCACCTTTGTAGTGTTTAAAGGCGATTTTTTAACTCTTGTTTAACTTCTTTTCTACTTTATCTATCAGCTCATCTTCGTTCGGTGCTGATAGTGGGCGATTGTTCACAAACGCAAACGATTTTTTCCGGCCAGGGCCACAATAAGATTGACAAGCGATGTCAATTTTAGCATCTGGGTCTATTTTTTTTAGACGAGGAAGCAAGGTTTTTACGTTAGTTGCCTGACAATCGTCACATATACGAAATTCATTGGTCATCTGGGAACAGGTCCTTTCTATGCTTAACACCACAAGTGGTAGACGCTCGAAATATAAACATTGCTAAGGGGTATTTTACAATTTATCGACAGCCTTTGCAAGTAGTCCTGACTATTTCCAGAAATAGTCTGTGTGGGATTTTTTATAAGTTAACAAGTTCATAGTGTAGTTTCTCGTCCAGCTACAGTGCCACTGAACGAGGCACTTCCGCCGCATATGAATAAATCTATTATCCTTTTAAGATTTTTGGTATAAACATTGTTTCTATTGGAAATGATGTAGTTAACAGAGCAATGATTACAAACAATCTTGCTAATCATATATATAAATTGGGAGTTGAGTATAATGAAAGAAAGACAAGATGCCTGGACAGAGGAAAATGATTTGTTGTTAGCTGAAACCGTTCTTAGACATGTACGTGAAGGTAGTACACAATTAAATGCGTTTGAAGAGGTAGGAGATCGACTTAACCGTACGTCAGCAGCCTGTGGTTTCCGTTGGAATGCAGTTGTAAGACATGATTATGAGAAAGCCTTGGCTCTAGCAAAAAAACAACGCAAGCAACGTCAACGTGCGTTAGGTCAACAACAACCTGTTAAAAAGAATCTATTATATACACCACCTACACCTTCTATTGAAGAGTACAGTACTGAATTTGGAACTGAAATGAATACACAGGTAGAAGCAGCACCTGTTGAAACATATACTAAGAGAGAGCCTGTAAGACAACAAGCCTCTACCTCTCTATCAATTGATAGTGTTATCTCTTTCTTGCAATCATTAAAAGGTAGAGACGTATCTGTTGATGCATTAAGTAGAGAGAATGAGAGATTAAAGAGAGAACATAATGAGCTGCTAAGGCAGAACGAGGAACTTACTCAGCAAGTAGCCAAGCTTGAACAGAGTGCTATTTCAATTCAAGATGATTATGAAACACTGATGAAAATCATGAACCGTGCAAGAAAGCTCGTTTTATTTGACGAAGAAGAGCGTCCAGCAACTAAATTTAAGATGGACCGCAATGGGAACTTGGAGAAGGTAGCTGAATAAAGTAATTAACGCTTAGGGAGTTATGGCTCCGTGGGCGTTTTTATTTGAATTATGGCGAAATTAAGTATTTTGCTAAGATTGTTAAGTATTTCATAAAAATAGTTAAGTATTTTCCGCCAATTGTTAAGTATTTTCTGGGGACAGTTAAGTATTTCCTCAAAAAAAGAAAGTATTCCCAATTACCTGGAAATACCATTTACTATAAAGCTGACCCATCCCCTAAAATAGCTTCTAAATCTCAAGTACTTTCTCATTCCGCTCTAAAATCCGCTGATAATTGTACCTAAAAAGCTCCATTTCGTCCTCATTAAGCTGCGAGGCAAAGATTCGTCCACTTTCTTCTTTCAAAGTTTGCAAAAAATAGAGCATAACATCTTGCACGTTCAAATCAGTCTCTAGCAACTCTGAAAGTGATGCCATTGTATCCGGCACAATTTCAGGAAACACAAGTTTTGTCTGTTCTCCTTTTAAGGAAAGCTGATAGAAGTCTTTTATTAACTCCGCTCGCTTCCCTCCACTTCCGGTGATGCAAAGGTAGATTTGCACAGATACTCCACCTCGTAATCTGCGCTGGGAGATGCCGGCAAACTTTTTACCGCCTATGCTTAAGTCGTAACTCCCCGGACAATACGAGCCAACAATTTCGCGAGCCTCTATGCCCTTAGCGTAGTTTCCTAGCATCTTCCTCGTTAACTCCCACATCGCATCGTACCCTCTATTTATATCAATTCCTTTTTCCGTATCTTTAAATATTAGAGATAGATTTAGAACGCCCTCATCTAAAACCACAGCTAGTCCCCCAGAGTTTCGGACAATCACTCGATAGCCCTTGTCTTCTAGGTAACTTATGCCATCTGCTAAAAAAGGAAGCTTTGTATCTTGTATTCCCAACACAATTGTATTGTGGTGAACCCATGCGCGTGCGATTGATTCTGACTCTCCACTTCCAACAGAAGCACATAATGTGTCATCAAACGCAAACGATTGGAGTGCATCAAAGTGAGGCCCTCTACTAGAATGGTCAATGATTCTCCATTCCGGCTGTTCTAAGAGTGAATGTATAGTACTCATGTTCAACTTCTCCTAAAAAGTTCGTATAAATTCCTGTCATTATACCATAGGCAGGAAACTTTTCTCAAAATCCCACACAAAAAAGGCAACCCCCAAGAGCCACCTTTTCAATATGATTAGAGTGATTGACTTGCAGTTATTAATGCCAGCTTATACACATCTTCTGCGTTGCATCCGCGAGATAGGTCATTTACCGGTTGATTTAAGCCTTGTAAAATCGGGCCAACTGCTTCAAAGTTTCCTAGACGCTGTGCAATTTTATAGCCGATATTACCCGCTTCAAGACTAGGGAAAATAAAGACATTGGCATCTCCCTGGATTTCTGAATCTGGGGCTTTCTTTTTTGCAACAGAAGGGACGAATGCTGCATCAAATTGAAATTCTCCATCTAGCTTAAGATTTGGGTCAAGTTGTTTTGCGATTCTTACGGCTTCCACTACCCTTTCTGTTTCAGAAGACTTAGCTGAACCCTTTGTTGAGAAACTCAACATTGCCACTTTAGGATCGATATCAAACATTTTGGCAGTTCGAGCACTTTCCACTGCAATTTCAGCTAGATCCTGACTATCTGGAGCAATGTTAATAGCACAATCGGCAAAAACATACTTCTCATCTCCACGCACCATGATGAATACTCCGGATGTCTTTTTCACACCTTGTTTTGTTTTAATAATCTGGAGTGCTGGTCTAACTGTATCAGCTGTTGAGTGAGCTGCTCCACTTACTAACCCCTGAGCTTTTCCAGTGTAAACGAGCATTGTGCCGAAATAATTTTCATCTAGTAAAATTCTTCGTGCATCTTCTTCTGATGCCTTACCGTTACGTCGTTCAATAAACGCTGATACGAGCTGGTCAATTTCAGGATAATTATTAGGATCATAGATTTCAACATTTTCTAATGATACATTTAATTCCTTTGCTTTCGCTTCAACCTCTGCTTTATTGCCGATTACTATCGGAACAACCACTTGCTCACTTGCTAAACGTCCAACTGCTGATAGAATTCGTTCATCCAATCCTTCTGGAAAAACGACTTTTATGTTTTTACCTGTTACTTTCTGTTTTAAACTTGAGAATAAGTCACTCATTTTAGGAACCCTCCCACAATAATCCATTATGTACCGTCATTAGAATAAAGCTTTTTTTGTTAAAAATGAACAAAATCCTGTTACAAATTATTGAAACTTACGCATTACTTACACTTCAATCGTTCCCTTTTTAGATAATTTTAACCATGAAACATGAATTTAACGAATGTTCAAGGTTTAGTCACTTGGCTATAGGAAAAACTATGTTATAGTAATTGTGGATACATAGTAAATATATATATTTTTAAAAATAGGAGTGATTATACATGAGTGAAGCAGCTCAAACGTTAGATGGTTGGTATAGTTTACATGATTTCCGTACGATGGATTGGACTTTATGGAAGAGCGTATCAAGCGATGAGCGCCAAGCCGCAATTCATGAGTACTTAGGGATGTTAGAAAAGTGGAATGTTACTCAAAGTAATGAGCAAGGCAGTCATGCTCTTTATTCAATCGTTGGGCAAAAAGCTGACTTTATGATGATGATTCTTCGCCCTACCATGGAAGAGTTAAACGAAATTGAAAATGAATTCAACAAGTCTAAGCTTGCAGAATTCACAATTCCCGTACATTCTTATGTTTCAGTTGTTGAGTTAAGTAACTATTTACCAGCTGGTGAAGATCCTTATCAAAATCCACAAGTTTTAGCACGTTTGTATCCAATCTTACCGAAAGCTAAGTATGTTTGCTTCTACCCAATGGACAAGCGCCGCCAAGGCAATGATAACTGGTACATGCTACCGATGGAAGACCGTCGTGGCATGATGAGAAGTCATGGAATGATTGGTCGCCAATATGCTGGTAAAGTTAAACAAGTAATCACAGGATCTGTTGGATTCGATGATTATGAGTGGGGCGTTACATTATTCTCAGATGATGTTCTACAGTTTAAAAAACTAGTCTATGAAATGCGTTTCGACGAAGTAAGTGCTCGTTTTGGTGAGTTTGGAGCATTCTTCGTTGGTAATTTATTAGAAGAAGATAAGATCTCAAAGTTCTTACACGTATAATAAATCCCAAAGACAGCCCATGTGGCTGTCTTTTTTTTGATTAGAAAAATGTCATATCAGCAGAATTTTTTACATACGGTTTAGGGAATGGGTATTTTTCGTACTTTATCAAATTTGTTGGAACCCATTTTCGACTCCTTCAATAAGTTATAAAGAGCAAAAAGAGTACTATTGATTTATTTGCCTATAGTTGTCGGTGAAGAATCAAAGCTCCTTGTTAAGTGAGGTGAGAAAATGGCAGTTGTCGCACATACAGAGGAAGATGTAAAACTCTTAGCAAGGCTAATGCGAGCTGAAGCTGAGGGTGATGGACAGTTAGGTATGCTAATGGTTGGGAATACCGGGGTTAATCGAGCAAGGTCAGCTTGTATCGACTTCAAAAAAGTTACGAATATCCGCCAAATGGTTTATCAGAGCCCGGGAGGCTTTGAAGCAACTCAGAAAGGCTATTTTTATCAAGCAGCTAGACCACAAGATATTGAGCTAGCCAGAAGAGTTTTAAAGGGGGAGCGTTTTCACCCCGCTGAATTTTCACTATGGTTTTTTAGGCCGGCTGCTGAATGTCCAGCACAGTGGTTTAATCAATGGAACACAGGCCGCTATAAAGCGCATTGCTTCTATAAGCCAACTTCTGAAGATTGCCCACAGGTCTATTCAACATTTTAGAGAGAGATATTATTTACACGCGCTAACTGAAAGACAAAAACTATACTTACTTTTTTGAGGAGGTTTTTTTAATGAGTCATAAAAATCCATATGATGGAATGACAAATCCATATGCAGGTTATGGTTATGGAATGGATCAACAAGGTTATAACCCCTACCAAGGTTATGCGCCAATGCAACAACAATTTGGTTTCCCAACTCAACAACAGGTACCTGGTTTATTCACTCCAGGAGCACCAGGAGTTCAACCTACATTAGGAGCAGATGTACCAGGTATGCTTCCATTAGAGCAGTCTTATATTGAAAATATTCTTCGCTTAAACAAAGGAAAACTAGCAACTGTTTATATGAACTTTAACGGCAGCCGCGAATCATTTGTAGGTATTGTTGAAGCTGCTGGACGCGATCACATTATTCTAAGTGATCCTCAAACAGGTATGAGATATCTATTATTAATGGTGTATTTAGAGTACGTAACATTCGATGAGGAGTTAGAGTACGACTACCCATTCGGTGTAGGAATTCCTGGGGCAACTACCTATCCACCTAGATAAAGAACAAAAGCGAAAGCGCCTTGGTCAGCCCCGACAAGCAAATGTTCTGTGACAGAAAAAGTCTGCACTTAGACTTTTTATGGCACAGGTTATTTGACCTCGAGGGGCTAGGCGCTGGAGCTGGACGTAGTGAAAACTAAAGGCTTAGTCAGTTGCAAGGTTACTTTTTATAATTTCCTAGACAATGATAAAGGAGAGTGTCCGAGGGCACTCTCCTTTTCCTTTATAGATGTCTAATTGCAACAATTCCAACTAACAACCAAGCAGCTAAAAATGCCAAGCCGCCTAGTGGTGTAATTGCTCCAAGTACTTTTATTCCAGTAGTACTTAGTACATACAAACTTCCTGAAAACAGAATAATTCCAATGAGCATCAACCATCCTGCTGTATTTAGCATACCTGCACCAGGAGCTTTTGCTAATAGTATTCCTACAATAAATAGTCCAGTTGCATGAAACATTTGATAAGTTACACCTGTGTTCCAGGTCTTTAAATACTTTTCTGAGATTTTCCCCTCTAAACCATGTGCCCCAAATGCTCCCAAAGCAACAGCAAGAAAAGCATTAATTGCACCTAATAAAATAAATAATTTCATGATTGTTCGTCTCCTTTTTTAAAAAACTCTAGTTATATAATAAACGAGTCATTCAAAAATTCAAACTAAGATATGGTATAGTTTAATTATCAGAATATTAATTGGTTTGGTGATGCACATTGGAATTTTCAATTCGCCCATTAGGGGATAAGGCCATTCAAATTTTATTTATCTCCCCAATCTCAGAAAAATTAAATAGGCATATACAACATACCGCAAATGCCATTAAAAGCAAGCATATACTAGGTATCATTGAGGTCGTCCCAGCCTTTGAGACCTTAACCGTTTATTATGAACCTATGAAGATATCACACACTGCTTTAGTAGAAAAACTACATAGTATTTGTAGTGCTCCTTCTAATAAAAACAGGGTCTATCAAAAAGAGATTGTTACCATTCCTGTTTGCTATGGTAACAGATTTGGGGAGGATCTACCTCATGTGGCCAAGCATAATAATTTAACAGAACAAGAGGTCGTCTCCCTCCATTGTTCCAAACAATATCTCGTATACTTGATTGGTTTTTTACCAGGATTCCCCTATCTAAAAGGGTTATCACAAAAATTACATACTCCAAGGTTAGCTGAGCCTCGTCTAAAAGTGCCAAGAGGTTCTGTTGGAATTGGCGGAGATCAAACAGGTGTGTACCCAATTGAATCCCCAGGTGGGTGGAATCTCATTGGGCAAACACCCCTAACATTGTTTAATCCAACTTCTCCAAGTCCCTTTTTAATAAAAGCTGGTGATTTTATTCGCTTTGTATCCATATCTGAAACTGAATTCTACGAAATAACCCAAGCAGTTAAAGAAAATAAATATGTTGTTAAACGGGAAGTGATTCAAAATGAAGAAGATTGATTTAAATTGTGATTTAGGTGAAAGTTTCGGTTCCTATAAGCTAGGAAATGATGAACTCATTTTAAGCGAGGTTACTAGTGCGAATATCGCTTGCGGCTTCCATGCAGGAGATGCTCATGTCATGTATAAAACGGTTTTGTTAGCTAAGGAAAAAGGCGTAGCAATTGGGGCCCATCCTGGCTTTCATGATATTGCAGGTTTTGGCCGAAGAGAAATCCCATATACTTCCGGGGAAATTACTGAAATGGTGTTGTATCAAATTGGGGCACTCTCAGCCTTCTGTAAAGCTCATGAGGTGAAACTTAGTCATGTAAAGCCCCATGGAGCTCTTTATAACTTAGCCGCAAAGGACCCTTTTATCGCAAAAGCAATCGCGAAGGCTGTTATGCTCTTTGACTCTGATTTACTGTTATATGGGTTGTCAGGGAGTGAGCTTATTAAAGCAGGGAAAGAAGTTGGACTCCGCACTGTTTCAGAGGTTTTTGCAGATCGAACCTATCAAAATGATGGCTCGCTTACTTCAAGGAAAAGTGAAAATGCTATTATATCAGAGACTGAACTCGCATTATCACAGGTGATCCAAATGATTGAAACAGATACTGTTACTTCTGTTGATGGACAGTCAATTCCAATTGTGGCTGAATCGGTATGTGTTCATGGAGATAATGAGCATGCACTACTTTTTGCAAAAGCATTACGTGAAAATTTAACAAAAAAAGGCGTTTCGGTACGTCCAATTAGGTGATTATAATGCAACTACCTTTATTTCAGGTTTTGAAAAAAGGGCTATTAACAACTTTTCAGGATAAAGGTCGCTATGGATATCAGCAATTTGGTGTGGTAACAGGGGGAGCAATGGATGTAGATTCCTTACGAATTGCCAATCTGCTAGTCGGGAATCAGATAGATGAAGTTTGTCTAGAGATCTCAATGCTAGGTCCAACACTTCAAGTCCTTGCAGATGAAGTGGTTATCTCGATTTGTGGCGCAAATTTAAGTCCCTCAATTAATAATCAACCGATGCCTCTATGGCAATCTGTCAGAGTCTACAAAAACGATATCATTAAATTTGGGAAACCAAAACATGGAATTAGATCTTATCTTGCTGTTTCTGGTGGTTTTTTTGTAGAAGAGGTGTTGGGAAGTAAGTCTTTTTACCAAAAAGCCGACCTTGGTACAAGTATTGAGGAAGGTGATCAATTAATGGGGTTTCCTTCTACTAAAAAGAAAAGAATGAAAGGCATAGCACACTCCACCCAACCACAGTATGAGAAAGACATCACTGTTCGGGTGATCGTGGGACCACATGAAAATGAGTTTTCTACTGAAAGTATTGAGCACTTTTTTAAGGAACCTTACAAAGTCATGCAAGCTGACCGAATGGGTTACCGTTTAAATAGCAATACAAAGTTAGAACATAAGAATAAGGCAGATATTGCATCAGATGCTATTCCTATTGGTGGCATTCAAGTACCTAGTAATGGTCAGCCAATTATCTTAATGGCCGACCGACAAACTACAGGAGGGTATACTCGTATTGGAACAGTCATCACCGCCGACATTCCTAAGATTGCTCAAGTACCCCCCGGTGGATCTATTCGTTTTGAAAAATGTACAATTGAACAAGCTCATAGTGCATATCAAGAAAGAGAAAAGTTTATACGCATTTTGCAAAAGCTAAGGAGGGATTGAAACAGAGTCTCTGTCCCTCCTCTTTTATCGGTTTGTAAAATATACGTTTAGGGCGTCTCTTGCTTTGGTTTGATCCTCAGGGCTTGCTTCGATTAAATAATGGTCGCCATCCAAGGATGATTTGAAGGATGTGATTCCTTGTGATTTTAAAAAGTTATCTATATCAGTTAGATGGTCACCTTGAGTTAGTAACGTTTTATGGCCTATGAATTGTTGATTAATGAATACCTCATATCTATCTTCATTTAGCTTTGCATCGGCTCCTGATTCTACTTCGTCAAATGCAAAGACATCGTTAAATCCACCATTGCCTGTAGTAATTGGCATGAAACCACCTCCATACCATATTTTTTGTCAGTTGGGGTTAATGTATGAGTGGTAGTTTTTTTCTTAATTTGAATTTAGACCGTTCCTTTGCGCTGCAGGCATTTGCTTTCCGCGGGGAGGAAGTCGAGCCTCCTCGGCGCTTCGCACCTGTGGGGTCTCGACCTTTCCTCTACTTCCCGCAGGAGTCAAATGCCTTCCGCTCCAATTCACTCAACTTACGTAAAGAGCTTGCTACTTCAACCGCCTATTAAAAATCAAATATTGAATCACCATTACCATCATCTTCTTTTAGTTTGGTGGCTTGTGCTGTAGTGATAGGTTGTTGAATGGATGGTGTTGTTGGTTGAGGCTGTTCAATCTTATTTCCTTCTTCAATAACAAGGTCACATAATGTTCGTATGATGACTAAGTGTTCTTTTACTTTTTCTTCGTTATTGGTTTGTTTGGCTTGGTCAAGTTCGGTTTGCATTTTTGTTAGTATTTTATGTAAAGGAATTTGCATGGCTGACGTTTCCCTTCTTATTTTTTGGGGCGTTTGTCTTCGTATTTTAAACAGTGGTCTCCGGATGATTGTTGTACAGTAACTGAGGGCATTGCAGATGTTTTAAAATTAAATGCGCGACAGCCCTTCGGAAATTTTGGATCCCACGTTGTATAGAAATGCTTACAATGAAAACAATTTATACGTTTGTTCAATTAAATCACAACCTTACCTACAATTCACCTTTATTGTATCTGATTTCAGTTAGATTTACATTGAAAAGAACCGACTTGTCTCATTTTTATGGGTAGTATTTTTAGAAAACAAGGAGAAACTACTCTCAAAAAGGGGTGAATAACATTGAATAGGCTTATTAATGATATTCAGCAACATTCATTTAAAATTCAGTCAGAAGATGATTTACAAAGGATTGTTGATGCTATTGGTGAACGAAAGGTCGTATTGCTAGGTGAGGCTTCTCATGGCACTTCCGAATTTTATACATATCGTGCTGAAATCACTAAGCGATTAATTGAGCAAAAAGGATTTTCAATAATAGCTGTTGAAGGGGATTGGCCTTCCTGTTTTGAAGTAAATCGATATATAAAAGGGTATGACCAAACCTATCAGAATGCTAGAGAAGCTTTGGGACAATTTAATCGTTGGCCAACATGGATGTGGGCAAATGAAGAAGTACTACAGTTAACGGAGTGGCTGAAACAGTACAATCAGAAACATGAGAAGCAAGTTGGCTTTTATGGAATTGATGTATATAGTCTATGGGAGTCCATGGAGGAAATCATAAATTATTTAGAGAAGATAAAGTCTCCTGATGTTGAAACAGCAAAAAATGCCTTTGCATGTTTCGAACCTCATAATCGAAAACCAGAAAATTATGGAGTGGCCGCTTCTTTTTTATCTGAGGATTGTGTAAATGAGGTCATTGAATTACTTCAGAAAGTCCGTACAAATTTTATACATCACCAATCTGAAGAGGCTACTTTAAACCTTCAAGTAAATGCCCTTGTTGCTGCAAATGCTGAACAATACTACCGGGCTATGGTTCAAGATGATACTGCCTCTTGGAACGTACGCGACTACCATATGGCAGATACGGTGGACGAACTCTTTCATTATCATGGTGACGATCAAAAAATAATTATTTGGGAACACAATACTCACATTGGAGATGCACGGGCAACCGATATGAAGGGTGAAGGGCTAGTGAATGTTGGACAAATCATGCGTGAAAGGTTTGGACAAGAACAAGTATATGCCATTGGTTTTGGAACTCACCGCGGTTCTGTTGTCGCTGCAATAAGATGGGGAGAACCGTTGGAGGTTATGACTGTTCCAATTGCTGAAAGAAATAGCTGGGAGGATTTAATGCACGAGGCGGGTGCATTTAATAAGGCTATTCTTTTTACAGAGGATAATAAGCACCTTTTTACCAAGCCAGTAGGTCACAGGGCAATCGGTGTTGTTTATCATCCTGAATATGAGCATTTAGGAAATTATGTACCTTCCGTGATGTCTGAACGTTACGATGCCTTTATACATATTGATGAAACAAAGGCATTAGTACCACTAAAAGTGGGAGTAGAAATGACTTAGTTAAAGGTACCTCCAATTGTAGTAACGGGTCCTCTTGTGGAGTCCGAAATCATTGATTACAGTACAAATAACGTAGTAAAAAACATGGTGACTAGCCATTTAATCATCACTTTTTTCGCTTTTTGATATAATCCGTTGGTTGATCGGATAAGCTCCCGATATAAATAAATTGACGGAAAAATTCCGCTTAAATAGGAAATACCCTTGAAAATAGCTCAAATAGGCGGAGAGATTCCGCTTATTTACTCAAGAAACATGAAATTAGGGGATTTTTCTTGGCATAACCGGAAAACCTCCCCTTATTTAGCCTCGAAAGAGCTCCATTCTGAATATAACCGGAAAATCTCCGTTTATTTTACTATCACTGGTTGCTTACTTAAGGACAAGGTAGCATATCGGTAGGAGGTATCCACTATTTCACTCAGTTTCCTTAATTGCCAAAAGCTTTATTAATTTCCGGTCACGTTCTTTGGCTGCAAGGGTTACTTCTTCTCGGTCATATTGATAGAATCCTTCTCCACTTTTTGCCCCTAATTTGTTGGACTGCACCTTTTCACTAATTGAACTAGGAGCGGTTGTACGTGCATCTAATTCTGGAAATAAGTTACCCGTCACTTTTTCCCAAATATCTAATCCTCCAAAATCGGCAATTTGAATAGGTCCATCAAAGGCCCAGCGCATACCTGGTCCATCTGCAATGACACTATCGATTGCTCTAGCATCTGCAATTCCTTGCTCTAGTAAATACATGGCTTCTCTAACTACTGCCGCTTGAAGTCTATTTGCTATAAATCCTGGGATATCCTTTTGTAAACGAACTGCATTCTTCCCACATGCGGATAGAAATTCAATTACTTGCTCAATTACCTCAGCCTTTGTTTGCTTACTAGGGACAACTTCAACTAAACGTACTAAATGGGCAGGGTTAAAAAAATGAACCACTAACATGCGGTCTGCAAATGAAACACCCTCAGCTAGTCTTTCAATTGAATAGGTTGATGTATTTGATGCAACGATTGTATTTTCACCAATTATAAATTCCAGTTTTTCATAGAGTTCTTTCTTCAACTCAATGATTTCTGGAACTGCTTCAATTATAAGGCTTGCGCCTGAGACAGCATGTATCAAATCGGTAGAGTAAGTGAGGTTACTTTCTATTCTATCGATTTCTATTTCACTAATATAATTCTCTTCAACCATAAGCTTAAGGTTTGTATGTATTCTTGTCTTAGCAAGCTGCAATACTTGCTCATTAATATCGTAAATAACAACTGGAAATGAAGCAGCGGCGAATACTTGACCAATGCCATGTCCCATTGTACCAGAACCAAGCACACAAATTGTTTGATGACTCATTCTTACTCCTCCTCAGTAGGCGATATAGGATAGATGTATTCAATTATCTGTTTATCAGCAGTAAATCCATGGCTTTCGTATAACTTAATGGCAGATGTGGGGTTTTGAGTATCAACGGTTAACCTCACTTCAGCAATACCTTTAATTTTCATTCTGTTCATTACCTCTCGCAAAAGAGCTTTTCCAATGCCTTTACCCTGATACTTCCTAAGTACAGCTATCGTTGAAATGACACCTTTCTTCTCATCGGTGATATAGCTTGATAAGAATCCCACTCTCTCACTTTTCTCATTATTACAAAGTAGGTAGAATTCCTCCGAGAACTCTGAGCTAGTAAACTCATATTTTACACTTTCTATTGAAAGTTGATCAGGACTCTTTCGCCAAGAAAATGCGTCATTATTGATTAAGGTCCAATCAGTTGCGTCATCGAGAGTCGGAACGATAAACGAGAAACCTTTAGGCAGTGAAACCTTTGATTATTTCAAGGATTTACATTGATAAGATAATAAATCGGTATGTTTTTGGAGGCCTAGCTTTTCTGCTAGTTCATTTTGTCCCTTTATATGTGTTCGCACCATTTGATCATAAATAATCGTTTGCTTTTCATTGTTAGCTCGTGCTCTCAAATGTTCGATTGAGTGGCTAACAAGCTTTGTACCAATACCTTTTCTTCTCCAGTTTGGATGGACAGTTCCATAACTATAGACGTGAATAGAAGAGTCTCCCTTTACATGACATAAGGCATTATAACCAATAATTTTTTCATCGTGTAAAGCGACAAATGTATTTTCCCTTATTTCTTCTCCTGGCTCATCAAACCATTGATTCAGTTCTTCTACGGTTGTCAGCCCTCCAACCTTTTCAACATGGTATATCTCGTTGATTATGACTGCTATTTCATTAATATCCTTGTCTCGAAACAATCTTATTTCCACCAAACGACACCTTTTTCTTAATGTATGTTGTTAAATAAAGTATAAAGGACATGGTAGTATATAACAATTTAATATTTAAATTGTCAGATTTATATAAATAGTTCTATCTATTAATGCTACGATTAATTAATCTAGATAACTGAAAACAAAGGAGCCGTGAAGATGAACGATATTTTTGATGTGGAAAAGCTGACTAGGATTCTTGACGAGGTAGAGTGGAAAAAGGCCTACGAAGACGAATTACGTAAATTAGGAGAATTTTCAAAGGAAATTAATCAACTAACCTATCAAATGTATGCAACGAGCGAGCAAGATCCTAAGCTCCAAGAAATGACAGAAGTTCGCCAAAGTCTTCTTACAAATCCAAATTTCAAAGCAATGCTAGAAGAATGGGCTATAAAAATAGAGGACAATCAATGGAAAAAACGTATACACCTGATGCTACAAGAAATCCAAAATCAAGAAATTGAAGCAGATACGAAAGTCCTTACTCTAAAAAATCAACTTGAAGGGAAGATATTCAGCAAAACCTTTGATGTAGATGGCACAACTTACAACAGTGGCCAGGTTCATTCAGCATTAATGGATCACGAGGACAGATCTGTAAGACGTAGATTAGTAGAAGCAATGAACTCCTATAGTAATGAACTAACAGAAGACTTTCGGAATCTATTAAAATTGCGGAATCAAAAAGCGAGGGAATACGGCTATACGAACTATCACCATTATAAGTTCAGTTCGGCTAATTTAAATTTCGAGCAATATAAAGAAGAATGCTTGCGCATGTTTTCCAATTGTAGGCCTTTGATAAATGAGTGGGGTAACCGCATAAAAGAACGGTTTGGTTATGAAACTCTACATGTATACGATCTATTGTATGTTGCAACAAATTTCTCAGATATTGATCAGTCTATCTTTTCAGGTGAAAAAATCAAAGTAGCTATTGAAGAAGCCTTATCTTATTTTGATTTAGATTTGAAAAATTCACCAATTGATGTACAGCTTTTACTTATTCCATATGGAGGTTTTTGTATGGAGATTTCTCCAGAGGATATTAAGCTTGTCATTAATAATCGGAATAGTCATTTGGCCTATGCAACTGGTTTCCACGAACTTGGTCATGCTTTGTATAATCAATTTGCCTCTACTGATATTTATGAATTCAAGCAATTTCAAAGTAATATCGGTCATGAAGGTATGGCAGAATTGTTTATGACTATTCCATATCAAAGAGAATGGTTGTCCAATTATTTTAAGCTAGATACTAACTCGGTTAATCAACTTGTTGAATCCAAGCACCTAGCTGATTTATTTATCTCGTTATTTTATTTCTATATTAGTTTACTAGAATATGAACTATATCAGAATCCTGATTGTGATATGGCCGAAGTTTCAAAAAGCCTTTTAAAAGAAGTCTTTGATATAGAAGGACCAAGCCAGCATCCCGCAACTCAAGTTATGCTTATTGGCTATCCAATCTATGTACAGGATTATATCTATGCTGACGGAATCCGTGACATGTTACGATATCATTTTCAAATAGACGGGATGTATAAAGAGGAGGATGTGTTTAAAAAGATAAAGAACACATTCATGGAACCAACTGAACGACTCACCTGGCAAGAACGAGTACAATCCCTTTGTGGTGAGGAATTCACTTTTACGTATTTCGAAGACTATTTAGTAAATAAACAAACGACAAAAATGAAGTGATGAATGGTCAAAATCAGCAGAAAAGTTAACAAACCTCTTTAAAGCAAGGGATATATTTCACTTGCTCAAAGGTTCACAAATATGTCACTCATTCCCTCTGTTATATCGATAGGGAACGTAGTATCTTATAAGTATAAAGCTGTTATACAAAAAATACTAACCCTGTACTAATTCAAGGAGGGAAATTAACATGAAACAATGGCAAGGCTTTACACTTGGTGACTGGACAAATGAAATTAATGTTAGAGATTTCATTTTAAATAATATATCGATCTATGAAGGTAATGAATCTTTCTTAGCACCTGCTACCGAACCTACAAAAGCTCTCTGGAAACAAGTGATGGAACTTACAAAGCAGGAACGCGAAAATGGCGGTGTCCTGGATATGGATACTGAAATTGTATCAACGATTACATCACATGGCGCTGGTTATTTAAACGTAAACCAAGAGAAAATTGTTGGCTTACAAACTGATCAACCTTTTAAGCGTTCTCTACAACCATTTGGTGGAATTCGAATGGCTGAACAAGCATGCGAGTCATATGGTTACAAAGTGAATGAGGAAGTAAGCAACGTGTTTTCAAACTTCCGTAAAACACATAATCAAGGTGTTTTCGATGCTTATAATGATGACATGAAAGCTGTTCGTAAGGCTGGTATCATCACTGGACTTCCTGATGCATATGGTCGTGGAAGAATCATCGGTGACTATCGCCTGGTAGCACTTTATGGAATTGATAAGTTAATTGAAGAAAAGCAAGCTGACCTTCGTAATGGTCCAAAAACAATGACAGAAGAAGTGATCCGCCTTCGCGAGGAAATTTCTGAACAAATTAGAGCACTAGAAGAAGTGAAGGATATGGCAAAGACATATGGCTTTGACATCTCTGAGCCTGCTACAACTGCAGTAGAAGCTTTTCAGTGGTTGTATTTCGGATACCTAGCAGCTATTAAGGAACAAAATGGAGCTGCAATGAGCTTAGGACGCACAAGTTCTTTCCTTGATATCTATATTGAAAGAGATATCAAAAATGGTGTATTAACTGAAGAAGAAGCACAAGAATTAGTTGACCATTTTGTCATGAAGCTTCGCTTAGTTAAGTTTGCAAGAACTCCTGATTATAATGAGCTATTCAGTGGTGACCCGACTTGGGTAACTGAAGCTATTGGTGGTATCTCAATCGAGGGCCTTCCATTGGTAACGAAGAACTCATTTAGATTTCTTCACACATTGGATAACCTAGGTCCGGCTCCAGAACCAAACTTAACCGTTCTATGGTCTACAAAATTGCCAGAAGCATTCAAAAAATACTGTGCAAACATGTCTATCAAAACTAGCTCAATCCAATATGAAAATGATGATATTATGCGTCCTGAATTTGGCGATGATTATGGAATTGCGTGCTGTGTTTCTGCAATGAAGATTGGTAAACAGATGCAATTTTTCGGAGCACGTGCGAACCTTGCAAAAGCTTTACTTTATGCAATAAATGGTGGCGTAGACGAAAAGCTAAAAGCTCAAATTGGCCCTACGTTTGCACCAGTCACTTCTGAATTTTTAGAGTATGAAGATGTAATGAACAAGTTTGACAATGTGATGGAATGGCTTGCCGAAACGTATATAAATACACTTAATGTAATTCATTATATGCATGATAAGTATTCTTACGAGCGCATCGAACTAGCTTTACATGATACAGATGTAGAGCGTACGATGGCAACAGGAATTGCAGGATTATCTGTTGTAGCTGATTCTTTAAGTGCAATTAAATATGCAAAAGTAAAACCAATTCGTGATGAAAATGGAATTGCAGTTGACTTTGAAATTGATGGCGACTTCCCTAAATACGGAAATAATGATGATCGTGTTGATGAGATTGCCGTTGAGCTAGTGAAAACATTTATGACAAAGCTTAGAAAGCATAAAACCTACAGAGATTCTAAACACACTTTATCTATTTTAACGATTACCTCAAATGTTGTTTATGGCTTAAAAACAGGAAATACACCTGATGGAAGACGTGCCGGAGAACCATTTGCACCAGGAGCAAACCCATTACATGGAAGAGATTCTAAAGGAGCACTAGCATCATTAAGCTCAGTTGCAAAATTACCATATGAATATGCATTGGATGGAATTTCCAACACCTTCTCAATTGTGCCAAAAGCACTAGGGAAAGAGGAAGAAACACAGGTTGTAAATCTAGTAGCAATATTAGATGGATATGCAGTTAAAAAGGGGCACCATTTAAATATAAATGTATTTAATCGTGAAACCTTACTTGATGCAATGGAGCATCCAGAAGAGTACCCGCAATTAACCATCCGTGTTTCTGGTTACGCAGTTAACTTTGTCAAACTAACTCGTGAGCAACAGATCGATGTGATTAATCGCACATTCCACGGAAGCTTATAGACTTATAATAGAGATGACAAATAAAAGAGGTTAAGCTGTATAAGCTAACCTCTTTTACTTTAAATTACAACTTTCTTTATGCTGCTAATGGGGGGTTTCTACCATGAAAGGTTACATTCATTCAATTGAGTCCTGTGGTACCGTTGATGGACCAGGATTAAGATATATTGTTTTTACTCAAGGCTGTTTATTAAGATGCCAGTTTTGCCATAACCCCGATACATGGGGAATCGGAAAAGGCAAAGAAATAAGTGTAGAAGAAATTATTGATGATTTAAAATCATATCTACCATTTATCAAAGCGTCTAATGGGGGAATTACGGTTAGTGGTGGTGAGCCATTATTGCAGTTAGATTTCTTGTATGAGCTTTTTACAGAATGTAAAAAGCTTGGCATCCATACTACCATTGATAGCTCTGGCGGATGTTATAGTCATGATGAAGAGTTCCAAAAGAAGCTTCTAAAGGTATTAGAAGTAACAGATCTAATTCTATTGGACATAAAACATATTAATAGTCAAAAGCATCTTAAGCTAACTGGTAAACCGAATGAGCACATTCTAGAGTTTGCACAACTCCTTTCAGAACTTAAAAAACCTATTTGGATTCGTCATGTACTCGTTCCTGGTATCACCGATGATCCAGAAGATTTAAAAGAACTTAAAGGCTTTATTAATCAATTATCAAATGTAGATAAAATTGAAATACTTCCTTATCACAAGCTAGGAGTGTATAAATGGCAAGCACTAGGCCTACGCTATCCACTTGAAGGAGTAGAACCACCAACTCCAGAATCGATACAAATGGCATCAGACATCCTTTTATAACAATTGTGACAACTGGGGCCTGACCCCCGGCGCGTTAAAGCTTTAACGCACCGGGGGTCAGGCCCCAAAATAGGCAAAAAATAAAACCCCCAAACAGGGGGTTTTTGATTTATTGTACTTGCTTTGTGTTTTTTATTAGTTTACTGCGTCTTTAAGTGCTTTACCTGGTTTGAACGCAGGTACTTTGCTAGCAGCGATTTCGATTTCTTCACCAGTTTGTGGGTTGCGGCCTTTACGAGCTGCACGCTCACGAACTTCAAAGTTTCCAAAACCGATTAGTTGTACTTTATCTCCGCCTTTAAGGGCATCTTGGATTGCATCGAAAACTGCGTCTACAGCTTTAGTAGCATCCTTTTTTGAAAGTTCACTAGCTTCAGCAACTGCATTTACTAATTCTGTTTTGTTCATCTTATCGTTCTCCTCTCAATTTTAACACATATTCTTTTTACCATGATTTTCACATAATAGCAATAGTTACTTGATTTCAACCCTACTAATCTGGTTGCTTTATAGTTCACATAAATAGATTAACCAAAAATAACCGATTTTAAAACACAAAATATGAAAAATATGCAATTTTTTTGTGGTTATTTATATATTTTTCAACAATAAGGGCACTCTATGAGCAAATTGATAGGATTACCATACTAGAAATAAAAAAAGATGGAGTGATCATTAATGGCTAAGAGAAGAAATCGTCTGCTTGTTCCTGAGGCAAGAGAGGAAGTAGATAGACTTAAAGCGCGTGTGTTGAAGGAAAAGGGCTATTCAGTAATCGAGCCTAATCAAGTTAAATTTGAGGTGGCAAATGAACTTGGTGTTCCTCTGAACGATAAATACAATGGGTCACTAACTTCTAAGCAGGCTGGTAAGGTCGGTGGCGAAATTGGTGGAAGCATGGTAAAGGAAATGATAAAAATGGCACAGCAACGTCTTTCAGATAAGCAATGACAAGGGGAGAGCCCCCGTCATACCTGAGACTAGATGCCTCCTTTTGCCCTTCTCTGTTTTCAAATTTAATAAGTGAAGACACATAAAATGATTGTTAAATTCAAACACTCTATTAAGAAGGAGGGCGAATATGAAAAAGGTTACATCTGTTTTTTGGATATCGTTAGTTATCGCAGTTCTATTTGTGTTATGGGGGGTTATTTTTCCTGATCACCTGACAGAAGTCATGAATAGAGCACAGAAATTTTTCATGGTTAGCTTCGGCTGGTTTTATCAACTTACAGCAACATTCTTTTTGATTTTTGCTCTATTTTTAATCTTTAGTCCTTACGGAAAAATTAAGCTTGGAAAGGATGAAGATAAGCCAGAATTTAAATATCCAACTTGGTTTGCAATGCTATTTAGCGCGGGTATGGGTATTGGATTATTGTTCTTTGGCGTATCTGAACCAATCTCTCACTTTACAAATCCACCTTCTGCAGTCCCGGGTACAGGAGCAGCAGCCCGAGAAGCAATGCGTTTTACCTATCTCCACTGGGGATTTCACGCCTGGGCAATATATGCAACCATTGCCTTAGCTTTAGCCTATTACAAATTTAGAAAAGATTTACCAGGGTTAATGAGTGCTACACTTTATCCTTTACTTGGCGACCGTGTAAAAGGCCCTATCGGGATCGCTATTGACGTTGTTGCAGTTTTCGCGACAATTTTTGGTGTTGCCGCTTCTTTAGGTCTAGGTTCTCAACAAATTAATGGAGGATTAAGTTATTTAACAGGTATTCCAAATACATTCAGCATACAGCTACTTATTATAGCGGTCATTACAATATTATTTATGGCCTCTGCTGGAACTGGTATTAAGAGGGGAATTAAATATTTAAGTAATGCAAACTTGATATTGGCAGTACTCTTATTTTTCATCATGCTTTTTATGGGACCTACCGTGTTTCTTTTAGATTTGTTTACGACTACATTTGGAGGTTATATTCAAAATCTACCGAGTATGGGATTGCGACTTTCTCCATTTAATGAAGAAAGGGCGGCATGGACGCAAGGCTGGACCATCTTTTACTGGGCATGGTGGATTGCTTGGGCTCCTTTTGTAGGTACTTTTATCGCTCGCGTTTCAAAAGGAAGAACTGTTAGAGAGTTTGTTATCGCAGTGCTTGTGATTCCTACGATTGTTTGTACAATCTGGTTCGCAGTATTTGGCGGAACTGCAATCTATTTTGATTTTAATTTTGATACAAACATTGCTGCTCAAAGTCTAGAGACAGCACTCTTCTATGTTTATGAGCAATTACCACTTACTCTTGTTTTAACAATCATTACTTTATTTTTAATTACAACTTTCTTTATCACATCTGCTGATTCCGCCACATTCGTTTTAGGGATGATGACAACAAATGGTGATATAAATCCAGCTAACATGGTGAAATATACATGGGGGATTATTCTTGCACTATCAGCAGTTGTGTTAATGATTTCTGGTGGTCTTGCTGCAATGCAAACAGCTATCATTGTAAGTGCCTTTCCACTAGCAATTGTCGTTATATTAACCTCAATTGCACTACTTAAAAGCTTCAAGAAAGAGTCTAAAGAAGCAAAGACTGCTACAAAGTAAAGTAAAAAACTTGGATACCTAGGTGTGTATCCAAGTTTTTCTTTTTAAAGTGTCAAAAAGTAATGAAAGTACTCTTCATCCTTCTTATATCCTAATGATTCATAAAGTTGTTGTGCACCATGATTATCAGGAGCAGTTTCTAAGGAAATTCCTTTTGCTTTTGTATCCTTACCAAATTCATGGGCAGCAAGCATTAATTCCTTAGCAATTCCGTTTCTTCTTGCAGAAGAAGCTACAAACAAGTCATTTAATATCCAAACTTTTTTCATTGAAACAGATGAAAAAGAAGGATATAGCTGTGTAAATCCGTATGATTCTGTTTTATCTTCATTACATGCAAGAAAGATGACAGATTCATTGTTTGTTAACCGAGTTTTGATGTATTCTCCTGCACCCTCTTCATCGGATGCTTGATCATAAAACACTCGATACTCGTTAAATAATGGAGCAACTAAATGTACATCCTCAACACTTGCTCTTTTTATAAAAAATTCCATTTTGCACCTCTTTATAAAGTTAGTTATAACAACATTCACCAAGGACGTTCAAATTCCTTCACATAGCTAAATAAAAGTTCGGAAATACTTTAACTATGACTCTTACTTGGAGGTGGTATTTCATGAATGAGAAAGAAAACAGAGTCGGCCAATCAAACCACGATCAATACAAGGTTGTGAAAGGTCCGAAGGCTAAAGAATCTGGTTATGAAGTTAGTTATGAATACACAACAGGAAATGAAACTGGAACTAACAGCAAAAATAAGCAGTAAAAGGTTATGTACCTTTTACTGCTTATTCTAATCATTATTCCCCTTTATGAATAGCCTTGATTGCTTTTCCTTCCAGGAATGCATGACCGAAGTGATAGTGTCCAACTGTGTCAAACCCATGTCGTGAATAGATTTTTTCTACTTGTTCATTAATCGGATAAACCCATAGATTTTCAAAATCCTTGGCTGAAGTTAGCTTTTGAATATAAAAGATTAGATGATTAATCAACCCTTTACCACGATACTCTTTAATCGTTGCTACACTTTCAAGTTGCAGGTGCTTCCCATGGATAAATAAACAGGCTGTTGCAACAGGAATCCCTTTATATTTTAGTAAGAAATGCTCGTAAGCTGATGATTTATATTCAAATTCAAAGGCTTTTTCTCTTACTTCCTTACCTCCAAATTCAGTGATTGCACACTCAACTTTTAACGCATCTGGATAATTAGATTCGTCAACAACTTCAATCTTAATTTCTGGAATTTCTTCTAGTTCAATTAGTTTTCCATTCCATAATTGGATTGCATTTTTAAATGTCTCGAATTGCCAGCCTTTGGCTAGTAGAAATTCTATAATGGCTTCACATTCTTCTACATTATAAATATAGTATCGTGGTGGAAGGTGTCTACTCCGGAAAAATCCTAGGACTTGGTTGTACACTACTTCCGGTTGAACAGGACTTTTATTTAAATGAGCATGATTTGCATCATAATGTAATGGGTTCTCTTCGTTATAGAATAAATAACCCCATTCTTTCTCAATCATATTCGAGAACGTTTTCTTATAGGCAATACTTTGCTCCTGAACATACTGCATACTAACCATTGCCATAGCTCCCTTATAATTTACTTATTTTAAAACACCTTGTAACTGCCTCTTGTGGTGAAGGTCATGCTCGATGAATTCTTGAATGATATAAATCAAAGAGTATGGCTCTCCTGTGTGAGGACAGTGAGTATGGCCGCCTACCGGTAAGCTTTTAGTTATCACTTCTTCTGGCATATCCTTTAACACCTGAACTAAATGATTTCTTGTTAGGATAACTTCATCTAGTAAATCATCTTTTGAAATACCTGACGTTGCATAACTAGAAGCCAACTTATTAAAAGATTCAAATTCCGGAAACCCAAAAGGCTCACCATCTTTAACTAATGGAACGACAGTAGCTATTATATAGTTATCCCAATTCATAAAGTGTGAAATCATTTCACGAACAGACCATTTCCCTTCAGCAATAGGCTTTATCCATTCTTCATTCGATAATTCTTTTAATGAAATTAACCACTTCGAAAACTCTCCATAACTAGTAATTACAGCCTTTGTATCTCTCATTCTATCTTCCCCTTTTGACTAAGTAATTTAACACTCTAAAGCGCCGGGGGCCTAACCCCCGGTGATTTAACGCGTTACAGCGGTGGGGGTCAGGCCCCACTGGACTTATTTGTCTAGTTTTAGTTTGGCTAGTGCGTCTGCTAGGGCTGAGTTGGCAAAGTCGTTTTCTTTTTGTTGTTGTTTCATAAAGTTGTTAACGTCTCGTTTGGACACTTTTGTATTCTTATCTTTCTTCTTACGTTCATTAAAGGTAGAGAGCTTTTCTCTGTGTCCACATTTACACGTAAAAGTTTGCCCCTCTCCTTCACCACGAAGCTCTAATCGTTTATGGCAATTCGGACATCTAGCATTTGTAACTTTTGCTATGTTTTTGCGGTGACCACATTCCCGATCCTGGCAAACAAGCATTTTGCCTTTTTTCCCATTCACTTCAAGCATAAGCTTCCCACAATCCGGACATTTAGTTCCTGTCACGTTATCATGCTTAAACTTTTTATCACTATACTTTATTTCAGAGACAACTTTTTTTGTATATCCCTTCATCTCTGTGATAAAAGCATCTTTGCGAAGAGCACCTTTTGAAATAGCTGATAGCTTTTGCTCCCATTCAGCTGTTAAAGTCGGCGATTTTAAATCTTCGGGTACTAAATCTAAAAGTTGCTTACCTTTAGATGTTAGCCAAATTTCTTTACCCTTCTTCTCTATTAAAAAGCTATTAAATAATTTCTCAATGATGTCTGCTCTTGTAGCTACTGTTCCAAGCCCACTTGTTTCAGAAATCGTTTTTAGCAGCTCTTTGTTATTTGTATTCATGTATTTTACCGGGTTCTCCATGGCTGAGAGTAAACTAGCCTCATTAAATCGTCTTGGCGGTTGTGTCTCACCTGTCGTTTGACGAATCGTTTTAATCTCTAACCAGTCACCTTTTGAAATACTAGGAAGTAATTGCTCCTTAACATCCTCTTGTTCGTCATCTTCATCCGTATAATTTTCATAAACTTCTTTCCATCCGTTCGATAAGACAACCTTCCCCTTTGCTGTAAACATTTGGTCTCCAACTTTCACTGTAAGGGTTGTTTGTTCATATTCAAACGGTGGAAAAAGTACAGCTAAAAATCTTTTTACAACCAGATCATAGATTTTTCTTTCTTTATCACTCAAGGAACTAAGAATCGCATGCTGTTCAGTTGGAATGATGGCATGGTGATCTGTTACCTTACTATCATCTACAAAGGACTTATTACCTTTAATCGGTTGACGAAGTAGCTTTGCTGCAAACTCCTTATAAGGACTAATACGACATGCCTCTATTCGATCTTTTAACGTATCCACAATATCAGAAGAGAGAAAACGTGAATCTGTTCTAGGATAAGTTAAAACCTTATGCTGCTCATATAATTTTTGCATAATTGATAACGTTTCTTTTGCTGAGTACCCAAATATTTTGTTCGCATCTCTTTGAAGCTCTGTTAAATCATAAAGTTGTGGAGCGTAGCTTTTCTTGTAGCTTTTATTTACGTCTACTACGTCAGCCTTCTTCCCTTTTAAGCTCCCAATAATTTCATCTGATTTAGCTTTATCAAAAAGTCGACTATTTTTTGTTTTCGCATCCTGCCAAGTAAGCTTTAATCCCTGATTATTCTCAAGCATAATTCCATAGTATGTACGAGGTGAAAAGTTTCGTATTTCTTCTTCCCTTGTTTCAATGATTGCTAATGTTGGCGTTTGTACTCTACCAGCAGAGAGTTGAGCATTATATCTAGTTGTTAGGGCACGGGTAGCGTTCATTCCTACATACCAATCCGCCTCTGACCTCGCTACTGCTGATGCATAAAGGTTTTCGTATTGTTTTCCGTCTCGTAAGTTTTTAAAGCCATCCTTAATTGCTTTATCCGTTACAGACGAAATCCATAGTCGCTTAACCGGCTTTTTCACCAGGGCTTTTTCAAGGATCCATCTAGCAACAAGCTCTCCTTCACGACCTGCATCAGTTGCTATAATAATTTCTTGAACGTCTTTCCTAGTTAGTTGAGATTTCACAGCTTGATATTGTTTACCAGTTTGCTTGATAACAACTAGCTTTAGGTGATTAGGAAGCATAGGTAAATCTTCTATTTTCCAGGACTTATATTTTTCATCATAAGTTTCTGGGTCAGCCAAAGTAACTAGATGACCTAGTGCCCAAGTTACAATATACTTCTCTCCTTCAAAAAATCCATTTCCTTTTTTGTTACACTGTAAAACCCTCGCAATATCACGGGCAACTGAGGGTTTTTCAGCTAATACAACTGCTTTACTCATAAAAACATCCTTTCAAAAATAACACTTCAAATATGAAGTTTCCTCTTAGTCACTATTAAACATTATACTACTTACTCACTTGAATTAGTCTATTTCGAGCGTGAACGTCCCCGACCTTGAGTTCCACTTTGCCCTGAAGATCTCCCTTTAGATGAACGACCCATGACTGATTGACTTCGTGAACCTGTTCTTGAACTTCTTCCACTGTCTGGTCTTTTTGATTCCGATCTAGAAGTTCTTGTACTGTTTTCGTTAGATGCTCGATCAGATCTTTTATCTCTTCCCTCTTCCTTTGAGCTAGGTCTAGCCTGTCTGGTTGATTTTTTCTGCCTATCATTACTTTGTCTATTGAATGATCGCTTTCTATCTCCCTCTTTGGCACTCCCTCTCTTCTCAAATTCGTCTCTAGTTTCATTTGATAGACGTCCGTTCTCTAATTCTACGCTTTGCTTATCTAGAGTAATTTTAATTTCTTTTTCAATCATCGTTAGATAATTTCGGTCCTTAGGTGCAACAAAAGTTACTGCTACTCCCTCTTCACCTGCTCTACCGGTACGGCCAATACGATGAATGTAGCTTTCCACATCTTCTGGAATATCGTAATTAAATACATGTGTAACTCCTGTCACGTCTAAGCCACGTGCAGCAACATCGGTTGCAACTAAATACTGCATCCCAGCTTCTCTAAAACGCTTCATTACTTGTTCACGCTTCGCCTGTGAAAGGTCACCATGCAATTCATCTGAATTATAACCATTAGCCTTCATGGCTTCATTTAACACACCAACTCTTCTTTTCGTACGACAGAAAATAATCGCTAGAAACGGCTGATACTCGTCTAACATCTTAAATAATGCTGCCTGCTTCGCGCGGTCTGTTGTTTCAATCACTAGTTGTTTAATTCCTGATACCGTTAACTGCTTTGCTTTGACTTTTATATCGATTGGATCCTTCATATATCGCTTTGCAAGTGACTTCACTTGGTCAGACATTGTTGCAGAGAATAGAAGCGTTTGTCTCGTTGATAGCGTTTCGTATATAATCTCCTCTACCTCAGGTAAAAAGCCCATATGCAACATTTGATCAGCTTCATCTATTACTAAAGTTGACACTGTAGATAAGTCCACTGTATCCCTACGTATATGGTCTAAAAGTCTACCAGGTGTTGCAATGACAATTTGAATTCCTCTCGTTAATTTTTTTACCTGGCGATCTACATCTTGACCACCATAGACAGCAAGAATATGTATGTCCTCCATTTTTTCCAGCAACTTATTCACTTCAGCTGTTATTTGCAGAGCAAGCTCTCTTGTTGGTGTAACAATTAACGCCTGAACCTCTTTGTTTGCTGGATTAACCTTCTCTAAAATAGGTAGAATAAACGCCAACGTTTTACCTGTCCCTGTTTGGGCTTGCGCAATGACATCCTTCCCCTGAAGCACCTCCGGAATTGCTTGCTCCTGAATCGACGTTGGCTCCAAAATCCCACTCTTCTTTAAAACACGATCTAGTTCTTTTCTAATACCTAGCTCTAGAAAATTTTTCACTCAAAACACCTCATCATTTTTAAAATCCGACACAGTTGTAAAATACTCCTCATTATAGCATTTTCTACAAGTGTTAATATTATTTGCGGGAACCTAGACAGTTTTTCTATAAAAAAAAGGTGACTCAACTAATGAATCACCTCTTTCACTTCAAAGATTAACTTGTCATTTCCAATGATTGTCGATATAAATCATCAACAAGGGTTAGGAAAGTGTCTACAACCTCTTCATCAAACTGTGTTCCTTTCCCTTTGTTAAGCTCATTTATTGCTTTCTCAAGAGTCAATGGAGCCTTACGGTAAGGCCTTGCAGATGTCATCGAATGAAATGCATCAACCACCCCAATAATCCGAGCACCTAGTGGAATTTCATCTTTCCTTAATCCGTTCGGATAACCTGTCCCATCTGGTCTTTCATGATGATAAAGAACGTAAGGCAGAATATCTTTTAACTCTTCAACATTCGCTAGAATATTGTAACCAAGAACCGGATGTGTTTTCATGATATCAAACTCATCTTTAGTAAGGCGCCCTTCTTTATTTAACACAGAATCAGGGACCCCAATTTTACCTACATCATGTAACAGCCCTGCGATAGAAACACGGTGGACCTCTTCATCTTTTAAGCCCATACTACTCGCTACTGTAGCTGCATACCTGGAAACCATCTCAGAATGACTATGTGTATACGAGTCCTTTATCTCTACCGCTCTTGTTAATGAGAGTACTGTATTAAAGATCCATCGTTGGTCTACGAGTTTTCGTTGATACTCCTTGTTTGTAGCTATATTCATTTCACTTGCTAAAATCACCCGATTTTTCCCAAGTCCTTTTGCGGTATACATGGCCTGGTCAGCTAAATGAACAATATTTTCTTCATCGGTGTCATCAGGATATAATGCAATTCCAATACTTATTGTAATTGGCGTAAGAACACTTTTATTTCCATGGATTGAAACCTTATTTCGAATTTGGTCAGCTACCACTTTTGCCTTTTCACTATTCGTTGCCGGCATGATTACAACAAATTCTTCGCCACCATATCGACAAACAATATCAGTTGAACGAACATTATCAAGGATTAGGTTTGTAATTTCTTTTAAAACTTTATCACCATACATATGGCCTTCATTATCATTTAATTTCTTGAAATTATCTACATCGCAGAAAAGAAGGGCCATTGGCTCACTCGTTTTCTTAGAATCTTGAATGGACTCAGCTAACTTATGCTTAAAATAAGCACTGTTAAAGGCACCTGTTAAAGGATCGGTTATACTTTTATAGTACCTGTCCTCTAAGTTAACAACCATATCATTAAAAGCATGGGCGACTTCGTTAATCTCCTGACTCGCATTCAATTCAAGTTCTTCATAAGGCTTTCCTTGTTGAATGGTAAGAGCAGCCTCCCTAAGGGTCATTAACGGCCATACTAGTAAACGTCTAATGCTAAACCATAAAACAACTAATAATATGATACTTACTGCTAATCCTCCAACCATTGTAAAGAGAATTCTCTGATTTACTAGTTTCATATCATCTGTATTATCAAGTAATAGTTCAATTGCTCCTGTCACCACACCATCTTCTAACAGCGGCGATACAAGTCTCACTTTAAATACACCATTTTCTTCAAAGTGGGCAACCATTGTTTTTCCTTCATTAAAAGTTGGTGCTAAAACCTGCTCGGTATCGTTTCCAAGTTTACTACGATCTGTTGAGGCAGCTACTTGATGCTTACCCTCTATTGCTGTATAAAGATTTAATTCAAGGACTTTTTCTTCTCGGTGTTTAATATAATCAAAGGTTTGTTGAACATCATTAATAGACCTGTTTTCTTCATACCTTCCGTTAATTGCTGTTGTAATTCCTTTAAGTTGACTAACATACGTCTCTTTTACAGCATTTCTTAGGGTATGTGAGCCTTGAAGCACGATCGTTGAAATGGTAAGGATGATGACAATTGTAAATATGGATATAATCTTGGCTTGCAAACTTAGTTTTCTCAACACATTTCGCTCCTACTAGCTCTACTTAATCTCAAACTCTACTGTTTCAGTAACTCCATACGGTGTATGGTCATTGTTATGCAAGGATACTCGAACAACATATTGACCTTTCTCCAAGTTTTCCAGAACATAGGATTTTTGCTTCACACCTTGCTTTTCTCCATTATCTAAATAGAGATGAATATGTCCTTCACCATTCACTTTTTCAGAACCATAATTCTGTGCTGATATCTTCAAATCTGTATCGATCAAAACTGTGGCAGTATCACCATCTACTTTTATTTCAACCGCTAAGCGTGGCTTTACACTATCACTAGTCACATTTTCTTCTTCAACTATCACAAAATCAGTAGCTGAATTGTGACTACAGCCCATGAGACCAATTGATAGAAATACAACTAGTAATATTGAAGGATATACCCTTTTCATAAAACTTCCCCTTTATATGATATTCATTATGAATATTGTAATAATTCGGTTTCAATTATACTATTTTAACCATATGAAAAATAGTTAATTTAATATTAATAATTTATTGTTTATGGGTGTAATTGGAATTATCATACATCATCTACTGGTATTTGGGAATATTAACCGTTATATACTAGTTATTCTGGAAGGAGCAAGTATAATATGGATCAATCAGAGTCTAAGTTACCTCAAATGCCGGAACCTTATTGGAGGTCCTCCGTTGATTTACAATCATTCCCTAAGTTAACAAGTGATCAAAATGTTGATGTAGCCATTGTTGGTGGGGGAATAACAGGAATTACGGCGGCATACAAGCTTTCGAAAGAAGGAGTAAAAGTTGCCCTTATTGATGCTGGAACGATTTTAAATGGAACAACCGGACATACAACTGCAAAAATCACCTCTCAACATGGCCTTATTTATGACCAATTTATTAGTGACTTTGGAGAAGAAAATGCAAAGTTGTATTACGAATCCACTGCACAGGCCCTAGAATTTATTAGGGAAACAATTCATGAAAATAATATAGATTGTGACTTAACTGAAGAAGATGCTTATATTTATACAAATTCAGATGATTACATAAGTAAATTAGAAAAAGAATTCGCAGCCTATCAAAAGCTTGGTATTAATGGAGAGCTGCATGATAGCATTCCTCTTCCTTTTCTAAAAGTCAAAAGGGCATTATCAATAAAAAAACAAGCTCAGTATCATCCTTTAAAGTATTTAAACCACTTAACAAAAATAATCACAGACAATGGTGGAAGCATCTATGAAAACACAACTGCAGTAGATATAGAAAATGGACCAAAACCGACTGTCATTACGAGAGACGGATTCAAACTAAATTGTAACTATGTGATTGTTGCTTCCCATTTTCCCTTCAATGACTTTACAGGTGCTTATTTTGCAAGAATGTACGCTGACCGATCCTATATATTAGGTGTGACTGTAGAAGAAGAGTTCCCTGGTGGTATGTATTTGAGTGCTGAAAGTCCAACCAGATCACTTCGCTACACTGAAATGAATGGTGAAAAACTAATTTTAGTTAGTGGTGAAAGTCATAAAACAGGTCAAGGAATCAGCACGATAAAGCACTATGAAGCACTCGAACAGTTTTCAAAGGACACTTTCAAGGTAAAAGAGATTCCATATCGTTGGTCAGCACAAGACTACACTACATTAGATAAGTTACCTTATATCGGACATGCTACTTCTATTCACGAAAATATATTAATCGGAACGGGTTATTTTAAGTGGGGAATGACAAATGGTACAACAGCAGGTTTATTATTAAGTGACATCGTATTAAACCGAGAGAATCGATATAAAGATCTCTTTTCGCCACAACGTTTTAATGCTGATAAAAGCATCACGAAGTTCGTCTCTATTAATGCAGATGTAGCAAAGCATTTAATTAAAGGAAAGCTAGAAAACGGCAACAAAAGTCCAGAAGACTTAGCTGTTGGTGAAGGCTCTGTCGTTTCTGTTAATGGAAAAAGAGCAGGTGCTTTTAAAAATAATGATGGAGAGCTGTTTGTGGTAGATACCACTTGTACTCATATGGGCTGTGAGGTTGAATGGAATAGTGGAGATTGTACGTGGGATTGCCCATGTCACGGATCGAGATTCTCCTTTGAAGGAGAAGTTGTCGAAGGCCCGGCTAAGAAACCACTGAAGCGAATTGAATAAAGATAAAGAAGACTAGTCACATCAATTGCGACTAGTCTTTTTATGCTTTTACTATTCATTTATTTCAACAAATACACTCTTGCTTCATATGGCTTTAGAACAAATTCATCTAGATCTGATTTTGCACCTTCATAATTTGTTAGAAGTTCTTCTGCCTGATTAAATGTTAGGTTTTCTGGCACTTCAAATACATTCTTATACTCGCTGAAGTTACAAATCACTAAAGCTTTTTCATTTTCTAATGTACGTGTGTATGCAAACACGGACGGATGACTTTTCATCACAAGGTCAAAGGTACCATATTTAAATACTTCCTGCTCTTTTCTCAGTCTAATCATCTCTTTATAAAACGCTAAGATAGAGGTTTTGTCATTTAGTTGTTCTTCTACATTTATTGTTTCATAGTTCGGGTTAATGCCAATCCAGGTTTTGTCAGATGTAGTAAAGCCACCATTTTTTGAACGATCCCATTGCATTGGCGTACGAGAATTATCTCGACCCTTCTTCTGAATAATCTCCATCACTTCTTCATGAGAACGTCCTTTTCCTGTCTCAATGTGATAGTAATTTATCATACCAACATCATTATAATCTTCAATGTTCGGGAACGACACATTAGTCATACCAATTTCCTGACCTTGATAAATAAATGGTGTACCTTTCATTAAGAAATATAAGGCACCTAGCATTTTAGCACTTTCTTTCCAGTAAGTGCTATCAGAACCCCATGTAGAGACACTTCGCGGTTGGTCATGGTTTTCTAAGAATAGGGCATTCCAGCCTCTACCTTCTAATCCAACTTGCCACTTTTCTAATGTCTTCTTTAGTCCAACCACGTCTACCGCATGGTCTGTTCCTTTATCCCAAAGTCCTAAGTGTTCAAACTGAAAGATCATATTAAAATAACCTTCTTTTTCTCCCACCCATTTATCTGCATCTTCTAAACTAACTCCGTTTGCTTCACCAACAGTCATCACATCATAGTTTTTAATCGTCCTTTGTGAAAACTCTGTTAGGAACTCATCAATTCCATCTACATTCATCATATAATCGAAGCAAGGAACAACATCTAAATCTTTTGGATTCGGCATATCAGGAAGACCTGGCTCTTTTTTTATGTGAGAAATAGCATCTACCCTAAACCCATCAATTCCTTTATCTAACCACCAGTTGACCATATCATAAAGAGCTTCACGAACTTCTTTATTTTCCCAGTTTAAGTCAGGTTGACGAGTTGAGAAAATATGCATGAAGTATTGGTCGGTCTCGTCATCATACTTCCAAGCAGGACCACTAAAAATGGATTCCCAATTGTTTGGTTCTTTGCCATCTTTACCGTCTCTCCAAATGTACCAGTCACGTTTTGGGTTATCTTTAGAAGAACGTGACTCAATAAACCATGGATGTTCATCACTTGTATGATTAATAACAAGATCTAGGATTAGTTTCATTCCACGTTTATGAACTTCAGCTAATAGTTCATTGAAATCTTCCATTGTGCCAAACTCATCCATAATGTCTTGATAGTCACTAATATCGTAACCGTTATCATCATTAGGAGATTTGTACATTGGACAAATCCAAATAACATCAATTCCAAGATTCTTTATGTAATCTAACTTTTGCGTTACACCCTTTAAATCTCCGATACCATCTCCATTAGAATCCATAAAGCTACGTGGATAAATTTGATATGCTGTAGCCTCTTTCCACCAGTACTTACTCAAACTAATACACTCCTCTATAAACACTTATTTTATGTGCGTTGAGTCCTTTTAAATTACTTTGTGCAAACGTTTCCGCAATTAAGTAAAAAAAATATTTCTTACAGCCTATTTACATTATATAGTAATATTGCGAACTGAAAAGTAGATATTTTGTTACATTTCACCTTATATAGAATAACAGGTTTTTCCCATAAATAAAAGGAGACAATTTTGTCATTTATTGTCCCCTATATTCTTTTAGAATAATTGCACATTTGCTATAGCTCTCTAGCTTTTTTTCATTGTCTTAATACCTGCGAGAAAGGTATCAATCAGTAACTGAAGGCTTTTATCCAAGTCAAGAGGCAACCCGAATCCCCCTTTTTGCTCAAGGGAGGCAAATCCATGTAAAATACTTCGAAGGCCACGTACTGCATGAATGACGGCATCATCCTCTAAGTTATATGCTGTTAAAATTCTACTTGTTAGTTCCACAATACGGCCACCCGCTTTTTGGAGTTCCACACTCGAATCTGGAGCTTTTAAGGTTGCTTCATATAAACCAGGGTGGTTTCTTGCAAAAGATATATAAGCCATTCCGATTTCCCTAACCGCATCATCGCCTGATTTCCCTATGGCTGCATCCGCCATCTGCTGGTAAAGCTGCTCTAATCCATATAGTGCAATTTTTTCACGCAAACCTGTTAAGCCATCAATATGGTTATATAATGAGGGTGTTTTAATATTTAGCGTTTTTGCTAATGTAGCCAGTGTAACTGCTTCTAAGCCTTCTTTGTTCGCTATTTCTATTGCTGTGTTCATGATTGTTGTTACGTCCAAACCTACTCTTGGTGACATAATACTTACTTCCTTCCTATATTCGCTTCAGCTTTATTAATAACCGTATCCATTTCTTTTCCTGTTAAATGAATCATATTTCCATGGCCTATGGCAAGGATTGAAGGGTTTAGTTCCTTAATTTTCTTCGCACTAGCTAGTGCAAGTTCCTTATTCCATGTTGCCATTGCTGGAAAAGGAAAGAAAGGCTGCAATTGCCCTGAAACAGCAAATCCTCCCTTCGTTTGAAAAGCATCACCAGCTATGATGACCTTACTTCTTGTATCAAAAAAGGACATTGAACCTGGAGTATGACCAGGAGTAGTGATAGCTACCAGAGAGCCAATACGGTCTCCATCATTTAATAGGACATCCGGTTTTGTTTTAATATTTTTTGGAACACCACCACGAATCGGTATCGTTGGCTCATCTGGATCTAACGAGACATCACCAGCTAACAGTCTCGAATCCCTTTTAGATATAAAAACAGGTACATCTGGAAGGCTGTTTTTCAACTCATCTAGTGCACCAACATGATCACCATGAGCATGTGTGAGCAGGATTTTTGTGATCGGCTTTCCAATTTGTTGCGCTGCTTTCAAGATTGCTTTTTTGCTAAAAGGTAAGGCTGCATCTATTAAGGTTAAACCATCACTCTCCTCAACTAAATAACAATTCACAGGAAACAAGTTTGGCATAAACGCTAGTTGGTAAACTGATTTTTCACGTATAATTTTCATAGTATCTATCAACCCTTCTAATTTAATTAGCCTCAAAACTAACACCATTAGTTTTACTATAAACTAATGGTGTTAGTTTTTCAATAGTTAACTTCACTTTTTTTCCAAAATTAATGATAAAGGGTGCTCCTTAAGGAACACCCACCTATGTTTTACTCGTATTTATTCTTTTTATCACCTGATTTATAACCTCAGAAAATACTAGTCCAAATGCAATCGCACCCGATATCATAAAGGCCTTAGCAGCTACTTCAAGGGCAATGCTGTAATCATTTTCAACAAATTTCCGCATTGCATCATAGGCAAGTCCCCCTGGAACTAAAGGAATAATTCCAGATACACTAAAGATGATAATTGGTGTCTTATAATACTTCGCAAAAAACTGACTAATAATGGCCACCAATACAGATGCAATCAATGTCGAGAGTATAGCATCCATATAGTATGTATCTAGCCAAATATAGGTCATCCAGCCACACATCCCTACAAAACCACATTGAAGTAAGGATTTCCTGGGAACATTAAATAAAATTCCAAAGGCAGCTGAAGCTAAAAAACTCATGATAAGTTGTATGATCATCATCATTCACACTCCTAATAAAAAGCCAATACTACCGCAATGCCTGTTCCAATTGCAAATGCTGTTAAAAAGGCTTCTGCTCCCTTAGACAATCCAGATACTAAGTGTCCTGCAATCAAATCTCGAACTGCATTAGTAATTAACAAACCCGGTACAAGTGGCATTACTGATCCAATAATTATTTTATCAACTTCACTTCCGACTCCTATTGTCACAAATACCAATGCTAAAATACCGATTAAACTAGAAGCAAGGAATTCAGCAAAAAACTTTATTCTTACAAAGTAATGAACATAGAAAAGGGTAGTAAAGCCTAGTCCACCTGTAATAAAGGCAGGTATAAAGTCTGACCATCCACCTTGAAACATGATTAGAAAACAACCACTAGCAATCGCAGCTGCAAGAATCTGAACCCAAATCGGAAACGCAAAATTGCTTACTTCAACTTCTTTAAGCTTCTCTAATGCTTGTTCTAATGTGATTTCACCCGTACTTATTTTTCTAGAAATACTATTAACACGTGTGACCTTATATAGATCTGTAGAACGCTCCGAAATTCTGATCAATTTTGTAGGCTCAAGTCCAGTCATAGAAAAAATGATACCTGTAGGCGTTACATAGCTATGAGAATCAGTCATCCCATAAGAGGAAGCAATTCGGGTCATTGTATCTTCAACTCGGTATGTTTCTGCTCCGTTTTGCAACATTAATTTACCTGCCAGTAAACATACCTCAAGGACCTCATATGATTGATTTGGTTTTGTTTCCATCATTATCACTCCAAATTCCGTATAGAAATTTAGTTTTACCTGAGTATATCACAGCAGGTATGTCAACTCACAGAACAAAATCCGTCGAATAGGATAGTAGGAATCAAAAAAGATTGGAGAGGTCAATTCATGAAGATTCCAACTATTTTATGCGGACCGATCATTCGTCGTGTTGAACCTAACCAAGTATGTATTTGGATTGCGCTAAGTAAGCCTCTAAAAGTAGGGGCTAAAATATATACAGTTGAACGTAATTCTTCTAGTGACTCCTACACATACCAAGAAATCCGAACTAAATCTAATGTGGAAACTGTTCAGCTTGGTGAAAACTTATATATAAGCTTATTAAAGCTGAATCCGTCGCAGGATTCACTTCCAACTGATACTCTCTTAGCTTATAATCTATTTTTTAAAAAGGGAACCAATGTAGTTGGCCTTGGGGCCTTTAATTTACTTTCACCTGATAATCCGGACTCCATTGTCTATGGTGATTTAGATTTACCGACCTTTTATATTAGCAGTGGTCAACATTCAAATATACTATATGGTTCCTGTCGAAAGCCCCATGGTAAAGGGGATGATGTTTTAGTTCAAGCCGATAAAAAGCTAGAAGATTCCTATTTCAATTTAGAAAGAAGACCGACTAGCCTTTTCCTAATGGGGGACCAAATATATGCTGATGACATTGCAGATCCTTTATTGCCATTCATATCAAAGCTTGGTGAAGCACTTATAGGACAACGAGAACAACTTGAGGAGATTGACCCCAGGCTTACTCCGTATAGTCACAGACTAGATAAAGTTCAAGGCAGAAAATTTATTATGAATCAGTTATGCAATTTTACTTCCAAACATTCACATAATCACCTCATGCAATTAGGAGAGTACGCAGCTATGTATCTATTAAACTGGAGTCCAGAGCTCTGGAAGCTTCTCTATGAGCATCCATTTGATAGCTTTGAGGAAGCTGTTGAAAATAACAACATTCATTTTGTTTTCCCTGAAGATAGCGATAATCGAATAAAAGAGAAGGCAAAAGTTGAAGCACAATATAATGAGCATGTGGAAGCCCTCGTTGAGTTTCAACAACATATATCAAGTATCCGTCGATTACTTGCCAATACTCCAACCTATATGATCTTTGATGATCATGATATAACAGATGATTGGAATATTACAGCTGATTGGAAAAATGCTGTTTGGAATGCTCCGCTTGGAAGGCATATTATTTCGAATGGCATGGCTGCCTATTGGGCTTTCCAAGGATGGGGGAATGACCCAGAACTCTTTTCCAATCAATTTATCAAAGCAATTGCCTCTTATTGTAAGTCAATGAATGTTAAATCTAATAACTATCGGGAATTTACGGAGGCACTATGGTATTTTAACGACTGGCATTTTGTGGCTCCGACTGTACCCAAAGCAGTATTTCTAGACACTCGAACAATGAGGGGCTATTTACCTCTTCCTAAACCAAAGAAGATAGGCACAAAGTTTCTGGAATCAGTTCAAGGACCTGAACTTATAACTGAAAAAGGGTTTCAACGAGTAAGTGAAGTTTTACAGGAAGGTGGTTGGACACCAAATACTCCTTTAATCATCGTATCACCTTCACCATTATATGGAATTGACATTATTGAGTCATTCTTACTCGACTATCTATCACCATTACGTTTAGTTGGATTTGACGCAACTAGCACATTTGATTTGGAAGCTTGGAAATTTAATGGTAAAGGAATTACAAATTTCTTACATGCAATTGCCGACTGGAATCCTAGTCAGTGCTTTATCTTATCAGGAGATGTCCATTACGGATTTATGTTAGACACTAAAATTGAATTTAATAATAAAAAAGAAACAAAGATTCACCAACTCACAAGCAGTCCCATTAAGAATATGAGCTTTTCAGGAGTATTAGGCCCACTTATCAAAGGGGTAGTAGGCATCACTTCCTTTACCCGTAAAAAGAAAACGATTCACCGATTTTGTAGTCAGGACTTTTCAATTGCTGATGAAACAAATAGTACACCATGCCCTTCTTCATTTATGTGGAAAGAGACCGTTCAGTATGTTCCAACATCTAGTGGCTCATTCATTGAAACAACTAATAATCTTGGGCTACTATCCTTTACTCTGGATACCTATGAGAATGAGTTATTAAATGAAAATTCCTCATTAGATGAGTCTTAAAATCATTAACACCATATAATTCCAAATTTTATACTACTGTTGTAAAATAAGTGCAGTGTATGAAAGGGGATGAAGATTAATGAATAGACCTCAGCAAGGGGAATATAACCCATACTTCGAAGGATATCTAAACCTAGTTCCAGATGGTGATATTTTAGAAGTGTTACAGAAGGAAAAAGAAAAAACAATTAGCCTAGTTAGGGACCTATCAGATGAAGACGCAAGATTCCGATATGGTCCACATAAGTGGAGTATAAAAGAAGTAATCGGGCATATTGCTGATACGGAAAGAATCATGAGTTATCGTCTCCTTCGGATTGGCCGTGGTGACACTACTCCTTTAGCAGGCTTTAATGAGAATGATTATGTTTTAGCAGCTAATTTTGATGAGTTCACGGTTCAAGAACTGCTTGAATACTTTCAAATGACCCGCAACGCTACAATCTCTTTAGTGAAAACCATGTCACCTGATTCCCTGACTAGAGTCGGTCATGCGAATCAGAGTGAAACTTCAGCACGAGCAATTGCCTATATTATTGCTGGTCACGAAATTCATCATCGGCAGATTATTAACGATCGATATCTTACTACTTTAGGTATTTAAGAGTTAGGAAGAGTGTTTAAGAAGTAGAAAAGTATAGAGTTCGCGTATGAGACGAATTCGTCTAAATGAATTCGTCTTTTTTCCATTGATCTGTAGTTTCTGTAGCTTTAGCAGAAGGTTATTACGACTCGTTCCCGGGTTACACTGAATTTATTGGCCGAATCCGAGCGTTATTCAGACTGGTTTACGAGCCGCACCCACCAACCCGTCCGAATCCGATCGTTATTCTGACTGGTTCCTGATCTACACACACCAACCTGGCCGAATCCAATCGTTATTCTGACTGGTTCCTGATCTACACACACCAACCTGTCCGAATCCGAGCGTTATTTAGACTGGTTCCTGATCTACACACACCAACCCGTCCGAATCCAATCGTTATTCTGACTGGTTCCTGATCTACACACCAACCCGTCCGAATCCAATCGTTATTCTGACTGGTTCCCGAACTACACCCACCAACCTTTCCAATTCCAACACCCATTTACAAAATTTAACATAAGCATTATAGTTTATATTGAAAAACGAAAAACTCTATAAAATATTTTAGTACCATTAGGAGTGAGTTGCTATGTACTGGTACATACTCATCTTTTCTATTTTGATTTGCTTACCTGGTATTATTTTTTCTAGTATTAGTGAAAGCAAAATGAGCCAATCTAGTAAAAATAACCAGGGAGATAGAGTAGGACCTTTCTCTATCATTCTAGTATTACTCCTAGTTGTTAGTGTTCTATCTGCTGCCGGGGCTTATTTTGTCTTAAAAATGAATATGCTAGATCCTTTTCTGTCGAGTTTGCTAAAAGGAAACTTTGATAAAAACGAATTTTTTTATATCCTCTTTCTAAGTGTTTCACTTGGAATACTCGTTGCCTGCATAAATATGTTCTATTATTACTTCGTGTTAAAAAGGCAAGTAGGGAATGTGGTCTATTCAAAAATCAATCAACTCTATGCCAATGTGGGTATTCTTACTAGAGTTTTCTTTGGTGGGGTAGTAGAAGAAATCATTTTCCGATGGGTAGGAATGAGTTTTCTCATATGGTTAGGTAGTCTAGTAGTTGGAGATATCAATACATATATTATTTGGGGCTCCATCCTTATCATGAGCTTTTTATTTGCACTTGCTCATCTTCCAGGTGCAACAGAAGTCCTCGGTGGGAAGATTAGTATACCGGTACAGGTTTATGCTATAGGAATGAACGTTGTTGTTGGAATTGCTTGCGGATGGGCCTTTTGGGAAGTTGGAATTCTTGCATCAATTATTATACATATGCTTTTCCATTTACTTTGGTATCCAGTTCAACGCTATGTTTCAAGTAAAGATATGATAGTTAATACTTATAATAACTAAACACAATTTACCCTATTTTAGGAGGAGTACACATTGTTAAAAAATATCATGGGGTTCTTTCATTTTGAAATGGTGGTTACAGTCATTCCTGGATTAGTATTTGGCTATCTTAGATGGGATCTTCCTTTGTACCTCTGCATCGGGATATTTGTCCTTTGTATTATCCTTTATTCTTACTTCAAAAAGAAGTATAAAGAAAGCAAAGGAGCGAACGAAAGCTTATAAGATAAAAAAGGACGTAATCACGATGACTGCGTCCTTTTCTACTACAAACCTATTGATGTTGATACTGCACACGATGAAGATTAGCAAAAATGCCACCTTGCTCAATTAACTCATCATGACCGCCTTCTTCTGCAATTCCATCCTCTGTCACAACAACAATTCTGTCTGCATTGCGAATGGTTGCAAGTCTATGCGCAATTACTAACGTTGTACGATTTTTAGCCAATTCTGTTAAAGCCTTTTGAATAATCATTTCTGTTTCAGTATCTAGTGCTGATGTTGCTTCGTCTAGAATAAGAATTGGTGGGTTCTTTAAGAACATCCGTGCAATCGCAAGTCTTTGCTTTTGACCTCCAGATAGCTTCAAACCTCTTTCCCCAATTTGAGTTTCATAGCCATCAGGTAAAGAATGAATGAAATCCTCAAGATGTGCTCGTCTTGCTGCCTCTGCTACTTCCTCTTGAGTTGCTCCTAATCTTCCATACGCAATGTTTTCACGTAGAGTTCCTGTAAATAAAAAGACATCCTGTTGCACTATTCCAATCTGTGAGCGTAATGATTTTTTCGTTAACTCTCTAATATCCATCCCATCAATGGTAATAGAGCCTTCATTCACATCATAAAAACGTGGGATCAGTGAACAAATCGTCGTCTTGCCCGCTCCTGATGGACCAACAAAAGCTACCGTTTCACCAGCAGGAATCTGTAAATTGATTCCTTGTAAAACAGGACGATTGTTCTCATAACCAAAGGTAACGTCCTTAAATTTAATATCTCCACGAAGATACTCAACTTCTACTGCATCCTTTTTATCAAGAACTTCTGGTTCCATATCAATTAATTCTATGAACCTTTTAAATCCTGCCATACCTTTAGGGTAAAGTTCCATTAAGGCACTGATTTTATCGATTGGCTTAAAAAGTACGTTTACATAAAGAACAAACCCAACAAGGTTACCGTAGGAAAGCTCTCCCGTAAAGCTTAACCACGCTCCGAATACTAGAACAACAAGCGTGAAAAAGCGTGTCATCATGTATATACCTGATGAACTAAATGACATTACTTTATAAGCAACTAGCTTTGCTAAACGGAATTTTTTATTATCTTTTGAAAATCTACCAATCTCAAATTCTTCATTGGTAAATGATTGAACGACACGTACGCCTGATACACTGTCTTCTACTCTTGCATTTACATCAGCAATGTCACTATACATTTGCTTCCATGCTTTGTTCATTCGGATATTACAATACGTAATTAACCAAACAAGTAACGGTACGATTAAAATAGCAACAACCGCAAGTTTCACATTGATTGTAAGCATAATCCAAAATGCCCCAACAAACGTCATAACCGCTATAAATAAATCTTCTGGACCGTGATGAGCAAGCTCACCGATATCCATAAGGTCATTAGTCACTCGGCTCATTATATGTCCAGTTTTCGTATTATCAAAAAAGCGAAACGACTGCCTTTGAACATGGTGAAACAGCTGATGCCTCATATCTGTTTCAATATTAATCCCAAGCATGTGACCCCAATAGTTCACGATAAACTGAAGAAAAGTACTACTTACATACATTACAAGTAGGCCTAAACTAACAAGAACGATTGCATTCCAATCTCCTGTTGGAAGTAATGAATCTATGAACCATGCAACCGCAAGAGGAAAGGCTAGCTCTAAAAGTGCTACCACAATTGCACTGCTAAAATCGAGTGCAAAGAGCTTTTTATGCGGTTTATAGTACTGAAAAAAACGCTTTATCATTGCTGTAATCTCCTTAGTCAAACCTTAAATTATATAAGGATTATAGATTGTAACCAACTATTAATCAACCATATTTATTTCAATTTCCGAATTAATATTTACCAGATAAAAACAGAAACCTGTTATAATAAATTGAAAATACAAACAATTTTCCCAGGGGAGAAGATATATGAAGGTCTCTACTTTTAAAATTGCTAATAAGCTTATTACAGGGGAAGGTAGCATCCAAGTTTTACATCAAGAGACTACAAGATTAGGGATGAAAAACCCGCTAATTGTCACAGATGAAATCTTAAGAGATCTAGGTGTGGTTGAAAAGATTACTCAGCTATTAACTGGAATAAGCTTTGGAATTTATACAGGAGTTAAACCAGAACCAGAAATCTCAATTGTTGAAGAGTGCAGAGAATTGTATAACAAAGGGTTTCATGACGGTCTCATTGCACTTGGTGGGGGAAGTGCTATTGATATTGCGAAAAGTGTATCGGCTGCAGCACAATTTGAGGGAACTATCCACGAATTGATTGGTACTGATTTGGTCCCGAAAAAAGGTTCTCCCATTATTGCGATACCTACCACAGCTGGAACTGGTTCGGAGGTAACGAACATTGCCATTTTATCAGATAAAGAGGCTCAGCTAAAAAAGGGAATTGTGAGTGATTTCCTTCTACCAGATGTCGCAATCGTCGCACCAGAAATGACCGTAACAATGCCAAAGTCAGTAACTGCCGCAAGCGGTATTGATGCACTTGTTCATGCGATTGAAGCCTATATATCTGTCAATGCTTCACCAATCACAGATTCACTTGCCATAGGTGCAATTAAGCTTATTGCAAAGAACTTACCGAAGGCTTATGCAAATCCTGAACATATTGAAGCAAGAGAAAATATGGCTACAGCAAGCTTAATGGCTGGTATGGCTTTTGGAAACGCAGGTGTAGGAGCGGTTCATGCATTAGCCTATCCACTTGGTGGTCGATATCATATTGCGCACGGGATAAGTAATGCATTATTACTCCCATACGTGATGGAGTGGAATAAAATTAGTTGTGTTGAGAAGTTCCGTGATATTGCAGAAGCACTTGGTGCTAAAACTGACACGCTTACTGATGAAGAAGCTGCCGATAAAGCTGTTGAGTTAATGAGACGATTATGTACGACAGTAAACATTCCAAAGGGGATGCGATTATTTAACGTACCTGAAGAAGAAATTCCAGCGATGGCTGAAGATGCATCGAAAATAACAAGACTGTTAAAAAATAACCCTCGTAAGCTAGATAAAAGAGAAATTGAAGAGATTTATCGTTCTGCGTATTAAAAGAAAGGAGTGATTTTCGGGTGGAAAAGTACTCTATGTATATAAATGGTAAATGGGTTGGTGAGAACCTAAATGTTATTGAGGTAGAAAATCCAGCTACAGGTGAAGTGATTGCAACCGTTCCATTAGGAGGAGCAAAAGAGGCTAAGCTTGCAGTTGATGCGGCCTACTCAGCCTTTAAAGAATGGTCACAGTATTCCGCTTATGAGCGTTCAGAACTGATTTGGAAATGGCATAACCTAATTGACCAACATAAAGCTGATTTAGCTAGAACAATGACAATGGAGCAGGGTAAGCCTTTGAAGGAAGCTTTAGGAGAAGTAGGGTATGCTAATGGATTTCTATCATGGTATGCAGAGGAAGGAAAACGGATTTATGGTGAGACTATTCCTGCTACCACAAGGAACAAGCGCTTATTCGTACATAAACAACCAGTAGGGGTGATTGCAGCAATTACTCCTTGGAATTTTCCAGCTGCAATGATTACAAGAAAAATAGCCCCGGCATTAGCAGCAGGGTGTACTGCAGTTATTAAACCAGCAGAACAAACACCATTGACAGCACTTAAGTTAGTTGAATTAGCAGATCAGGCAGGCATTCCAAAAGGGGTACTAAATGTTGTAACCGGGGACCCACAAGCCATAGGTAAAGTGTGGCTAGATGATATGCGTGTCCGAAAGCTAACTTTTACAGGTTCTACAGAGGTAGGAAAACTATTAATGAAAGGTTCTGCTGATACGGTTAAAAAAGTTTCACTCGAGCTAGGTGGCCATGCTCCTGTCATTGTAATGGAAGATGCAAATCTAGATAAGGCTGTTGAAGGGGTGTTAGCTTCTAAATACCGGAATGCAGGACAAACGTGCGTATGCTCGAATCGTGTGTATGTTCACGAATCGATTCATGATACATTTATTGAAAAATTCACTGAAAAAGTGGCTGAGCTTAAAGTGGGCAATGGACTTGAAGAAGATGTTCACATTGGTCCACTTATTGATCAAGCTGCCATCGATAAGGTGGTAAAGCATATTGAAGATGCTAGGTCACAAGGGGCAGTTGTTAAACATGGGGGGAATGTAGTTTCAAATCTATTTTTTGAACCTACGATCCTCTCAAATGTGACTGATAATATGCTGTGCATGCGTGAAGAAACCTTTGGTCCACTGGCTCCGGTTACTACTTTTACAACTGAAGAAGAAGTAATCGAACGTGCCAACGACTCTGACTACGGCTTAGCAGCGTATGTATTTACTGAAAATATCACAAAAGGAATCCGTATCTGTGAAGCATTAGAATATGGAATTGTTGGTCTAAATGATGGATTACCTTCTACTCCACAGGCTCCTTTTGGTGGTTTTAAACAAAGCGGTATCGGACGTGAAGGCGGCCATCATGGAATTGATGAATATTTGGAGATAAAATATATTTCGGTAGGATTATAGCAAGTAGGGGGAGGTAATTCTCCTCTTTCAATAAACAATAGGAGGAACAACTAATGAATCCAAAAATACAAGATTACCTACATACAAATAGAGAGGCTCACCTCAAAGAGCTTACCGAATTCCTTTCAATTCCAAGCATCAGCGCATTGCCTGAGCATAAAGACGATGTTCGTCGTGCAGCTGACTGGACAGCACAAGCATTAGAAAACATCGGGATGGAAAATGTTAAGGTTTATGAAACAAACGGTCATCCAGTTGTTTATGGTGACTGGTTAAAAGCAGAAGGAAAACCAACCGTGCTAATTTATGGACATTATGATGTACAGCCTGTAGATCCTCTTCATCTATGGGACAGTCCTCCATTCCAAGCAGAAGTCCGAGATGAAAAGCTTTATGCAAGGGGAGCAAGTGATGATAAAGGACAAACCTTTATGCATTTGAAAGCAATTCAAGCTGTTCTAGAAACAACAGGCACTTTACCTGTAAACTTTAAGTTTTGTATCGAAGGTGAAGAGGAAATTGGTAGTCCTAATCTTCCATTATTCACTGAAGAAAACAAAGATCTCTTAGCAGCAGATGTTCTTGTTATTTCAGATACTGGCATGATTGAAAAAGGAAAGCCAACCATTTGCTACGGTCTAAGAGGACTTTGTGGACTTCAAATTGATGTACGAGGAGCAAAAAGTGACTTACATTCTGGTCTTTATGGTGGTGGAGTGCAAAATGCGATTCATGCCCTTGTTGATATCGTAAACTCTTTCCATAACGAAAATGCAGAGATAACCGTCGAAGGCTTCTATGATAAAGTACTTCCGCTAACCGATGAGGAAAAAGAAGCATATGCCGCTTTAAACTTTGACGAAGAAACAGTTAAACAGGAACTTTCTGTGTCTGATTTATATGGTGAAAAAGGATATACATACCTTGAACGTACGTGGGTACGTCCAACTCTAGAGGTAAACGGCATATATGGTGGCTTCCAAGGTGAGGGGATAAAAACAGTTCTACCGGCTGAAGCTCATGCTAAAATTACCTGTCGTCTTGTTCCAAACCAAGATCCAGAAGAAATTGTAGAGCTGTTACAAAAACACATTAAAGCTCACACTCCACCAGGGGTAGAAGTAACAACCAAATTATTTGATAAAGGTGCACCATTCCTAACACCATTTGATCACCCAGCTATTCAAGCGGCAGGAAGAGCGTATGAAAAGGTTTACGAGGTTCCAACTTCCTATACGCGTGGTGGAGGATCAATTCCTATCGTTGCAGCCTTTGATCAAATTTTAAATGTACCGATTGTACTAATGGGCTTTGGGTTACCAACTGAAAACTTCCATGCACCAAATGAACACTTCCATTTAGAAAACTTTGATAAAGGAATGCTAACTCTTTGTCATTACTGGTATGAGTTAGAGAAATCAATTTAAAAATGTTCCATGTGGAACACTAGGCTATGCAAAAAGGATGAACCTGATAAAAGGTTCATCCTTCTAGTTTTCTATCTCTTTTTCTTCATGCTATTCATATAAATGAATAGAATAGGCAATTGCAGAATTGCTGCAAACGAAAGCCCAATTCGAAGAGTGAATTGACTTGCAGCCGCACCGACTACTGGTCCTCCTACAATTTGACCAAATGCATTCATTTGACTAGACATTGATAAAACAGTTGCACGGACACCACTATCTAAGTTTTGATTAATCCATGTATCATAAAGTGGCCCGGTAATCACACCAGCCATACAAAGAAGTAAAAAGCTTATCAGAGCTAACGTAAAATTACCCGCTAAGCTAAAGCCAATGATACAAAGGATTTTTACAAACGTGAAGATAGCCATATACTTCGCGACATATGTCTCACTTTCTAGTTTTAAATACTTTCTTGCAACCATTGCGGTGAAGAAACATAAAACATTTGCTAGAATACTAATGATTCCAAACCAAACGGGTAGTGTGACTTCACCTAGGCTAGGAAACTCAATATTCGTAATCAAATGCGCCTCCCACAGACGATCAAAACCTTCAGAACCCGCTCCTAAAAATAGGCTGATAATTAGAAATGCCATCAAGATAGGTGTTCCTCTAACTAACAGGTAGCCTTTACGAAAAATCTTTAAGGATTCATTGATGGAAGAACGTTCTTCTTCACTACCTCTTTTGAAGTTATTCTCACCCATCACTAAGAGTAATAATAGCCCTAAGCTTAAGTATAGAACTCCTCCAACCAAGAAAGGTATATTTAATGCAATTGTAGCGAGACCAACACTTGCAAGTACTCCTAGAATACTAGAAAGTTGATTCACTTGGTTAGCTTTTAAAAATACGTCTCCAATTTGGTCGGTACCAATCTCATCTGCTAACCACGCTTGACCTGCTCCACTTAAGAAGGTCTCCCCGATTCCACGAATGACTTCAGCAATGACTACTCCTACAAATAGAGATAACGCTCCATGGAAAAATGTTTCAGATATAAATGGCACTGATCCTTCAAGAAAGAAGGCGATACCGAGAATGAATGTCCCAATAATAACGGATAATCTTCTACTATAGGTATCTGCTAAGACTCCTGTTGGAATTTCCATTACTAGAACTGTAAGCTCTAAAAATGTACCTACTAGCACCAGCTGAAAGGGGGTTAACCCTAACTCCGCTACATAATATAAAGCATAGGTTGTGAACATTGTTGCATTTGCAAAAGCAATAATGGCACTCATTAAAATATAAACCTTTGATGCATGCATCTTCTTCAAACAAATTCTCCCTTTCAATTAGGGAGAGCACACATCACTATTTCTGACGGAAATACTAGCTATGTGCTTTCCCTCTGTTTACTGTATTTCTTTTACCTTTCATGTCGATAGATCTGACTGACATGTTTCAACACCTCCGATTTTTAATACACTTATTTTAATACCTTTTTATAGAAATAGATATATCTTCCAAAAAATTATTTAAGATTTCCTCTATACTAGAAAAAATTTAAAAAAGCCTGACACCCCAACGCGTTAAAGCGCCGAGGGTCAGGCCCCAAATGTTTTATAGGTTCTCAAAAAACAGTCTTATTACGTCTGCTCCACCAATAAATGTACCTAAAGAGCTTCCTAAATTAGCTAATGTAACAATTAACAGAATTCTGGTTACTTTATTGTTCCAAAATCCTTTCAAGCTGAATACATCTTCTGATAATGATTCGAAGTCAGCTACATTTGGTCTTCGGAAATAAGCCTGAACCAATCCTGCAAACCAACCCGCTGCTAGCAAAGGATTTAATGATGTAATTGGTGCAGCTATGAAGGCAGTAAGTATTGCCAACGGATGCCCAAATGCTAGTGCTGCTCCGAGAGCAGAAAATGAGCCGTTCCATAGTACCCAACTAATCGTTTGCTGAACACCTGCAGTTGGGTTCGCAATGAATGTGTACGCGATAATTGCAAGGATAATGGCAGGAATTGACCAACCAATGATTTTTGGCCATTTTGACTTTGGTGGAATTTTCATTAAAGGCTTAAGGTCATGGTCTTCCTTTATAGCCTCTTTAATTCCCGGCACATGAGCTGCCCCTAAGACAGCAACAATTTTCTGTCCAGGTGCCTCTTTAATTTTTTGAGCTAAGTATTGGTCACGTTCATCAATCAGAGGCACCTTTAGCTTAGGAAAGTTTTTTGTAAAGTCACTTAACATCGCATCCAGCATATCTTCAGATTTAAGACGTTCGAGCTCTTCTTCTGTTACACTCTCATTATTGAAGATACTCCCAATCATTGAAAACATGAGCTGTGCTTTTCCCCAAAAGCCTACGTTTGCCCATATTCTAGCAAATGTAATTTGAATATTCCTATCTGCCAATACTAGTTTTGCACCGACATCATTAGCTGACTCAATACCCTGTATCATCTCTTGACCTGGCTTTATACCAAATTGCTTTGCCATACGTTTTTGAAAGGATGAAATCACAAGATTCATTAAAAGCAAAGTTGCTTTCTTTTCCTTGATAACCTTAAATACATCCATTTCTTTCCACTTGTTTCCATCAATAATTGATTGATACCTCTGCTGATCTAACTCGACACATACTGAATCCGGTTGCTCAGCCTCGATGACTTCTTTTACTTGCTCTGCACTTTGCTTTGATACATGGGCTGTCCCAATCAGGATATATTCCTTATCATTTAAATGTATTCTAGTAATGTTTTCTTCTGACATTAGGTTACCTTCCTTTTTAACAATGTCTTCTACTACTTTTATTTAGTATAACTAAATTACAGTTCTCTGGCTAACCTGAATTTGTTTATAAACCTCATCCTTTATTTCACTTAAAGTAGAGAGATGAGTTAATTTATAGGTACTAATCTTACGATAGTCCGAATCTGTTATTTTTCCTTGCTCAAGTATTTGATCAAGGGAGGGCAAACGGAAAGCTTTAATAGGCAAATAGGCTAGCATTCTTTTTTCAATAGGAGTCTTTATAAAGATTTTTACACCATGCAACTCCGGAAAAATATAGGATTGATAGTCGTATTCGATTGATATATTGTCTTTATTTGCATCCGTTATCAAAGGCGAACTACTGGGTAAAGATACCAAGTATACCATCTGTTCAAATGAATAATCCAAATGGATAATATCTAATCCTACCTTTTTGACCACTTTTTGCGTGTAGCGCTTCAGTTCAATCATGTAAAACAGCCTACTTGTAATCACGATTGTAGCAAGAAAAATAAATGAGGCAATCAGCAGGACAAACTCAGTCTTCACTCTTCGCACCTTCTCCCATGACAACTTTGTTTTTTCCGGTTTCCTTTGCCCTGTAAAGTGCTTTGTCAGCTTCATCTACTAGATAGTGTGGATTCGAAGACTTAACACTCATTGTCGAGGAAACCCCAAGACTTATCGTTAAACGTCCATTTGGTTGCTTTTCCCCATTCGGAAACGCAGTACTTTCTACATTCTTACGTAGTTGTTCTGCTATTAGCCTGGCCTCATCTTGATAAGTAGCAGGAAGCAATACAACGAATTCTTCCCCACCAAAACGGAATGCCAAATCTCGTGGTCTAATTGTCTCGTTGATCACTTCAGCTAGCTGCATTAATACTTCGTTCCCTAGTAAGTGTCCATTTTTATCATTAAAATGTTTAAAAAAATCAATGTCTAGAATAATAAGGGAAAGTACGTTGTTTTCATCCTTCTCTTCCGTTGGATAATTTTCAACTAACTGTAATTGAAAAGCACGTTGATTATAAAGACCGGTTAATCCGTCCCTTAATGCCATCTCTTCAACTTTTCTATATAGATGAGATTGCTCTATAGCAACTGCAGCCTGATTCGCAAGGGGAATGACACTGTCTATTCCATCAGGTGTAATTGGCCTCTTATTCACTGGGTTATCTATAATTAGGACACCAACCTTTTTCCCTTGAGTTATTAATGGAAACACAGCTAATTCACTCATGCTAAATACGCGAATAAAATTTACGAGTATCTCATCACTCTCATCTATCTTTTTTATATGAAGTGGAAGTCCGGTCTCTAGCGTTCTATTTAGAAAATTTGGCTCGTCCAATGCGATTTCAAGCCTCTTAACTCTTTCATTAAGTAATTGATCTGTTTCTTGTTCCTTTTCTTTTATTTCTATTAAATCATTCAGTTTATACTTATGTTTCGTGAGGTTCTCCCAAGTAGCATAACCTTCTGCTGCCGACATAGGTCCTGTCCCCATGATCCCTTTAAGCATGTTTCCTTCATCATTCATTAACAAAATCATCGCTCTATTAAATCCCAGTCCATAGCCTGCCGTCACAGAGGTTAGGATCATTTGCAATAACTTTTGTAATTGGCGAGTTTGTTGCATTGAAAAGCTTACTTCACGAAAAACGTTCAGTTGTTTTGAGTTAACGATTAGCTTTTGTAGATAATCATTTCTTTCTTTTTTAAAATTCTCGATGACAATAAGGACAAAATAAAAACATATAGCAAATAGAAGATAGCTCATCAGCATTAAAAGGTTACTATGACCTGATTGAACGATAGTAATCAACCATGATATACCTACACTTACTAGTCCACCTATTCTCTTAAAGCATAAAACAGATATACCGATAAACATTAGGAGAAGCCAACCTGTATGTAATGAACCGTATAGCAGAGTATCTAGTAGTACAATGAGGAGACTAGAAAATAGAAGAATCCATTTATTAATAAAAGTACTTACTTTAAATCTTAGAAAATTAATGAATATTGTTAGAACAAATATGTAAAGAAATAGCTGGATATCTAGCGTATTCATTTGAATTCTCCTCTACATGTTTATACCTTATTTTATCATAAAGCCTAACTCCATTCCTTTTTATAGTCGTTTGTGTTGATACAAATAATGAACTTTATAGAATTAGGATTATTTGAACTAAGGATTCTTTCTCCTATTTACTCATCGTTATTGCAAAGGACCTACTATTTCTTATATGATGATAATTAGCAATCTTATCTTTTTACATAGTAAAGGTGTATAATTATAGAAATCAAAATGTATTAATTGCTTAACAATTTGTATCGAATTCATTCAACTATTGGCACACTGGAGTGAACTTAATTTTGGAATCTAAAAAATCATTGCCCATCCTGTTTGCGGTTATGTTTCTTGTCATGGTTGGGTTTGGCATTATCATACCTGTTATTCCCTTTTACGCTGAGGAGTTAGGCGCATCACCTACACAACTAGGATTACTAATGGCTGTTTATTCATTAATGCAGCTCCTTTTCGCTCCAATGTGGGGACGAATTTCAGATCGAATCGGTAGAAAGCCGGTTATGATGCTTGGCATTCTTGGGCTTTCATTATCGTTTTTCTTAATGGCACTGGCTACTGAACTTTGGATGCTCTTTGCAGCAAGAATCATTGGAGGATTTCTGTCAGCTGCGAATATGCCAACGGTTACAGCCTACGTTGCGGATATCACCTCTGAGGAAGACCGTGGTAAAGGCATGGGGATCATTGGTGCATCAATTGGCTTAGGGTTTATTTTTGGTCCTGCTATAGGTGGCGTTTTTTCAGAAGGCAGCTTAAATGTACCATTCTATCTTGCAGGTGCTTCTTCACTTCTAACGTTCTTTTTAATTCTATTTGTTTTAAAAGAGTCATTATCACCAGAGCAACGGTCAAATCAAGCTAAGGAAAGAACACCACTTCGTAAAGCAATCAATGGACCTGTTTCCATTTTATATTTTTTACAGTTATTTGTATCTTTATCGTTATCAGGACTTGAGGCTACTTTTGCCTACTTTGCTTATGAAAAGGCAGGTCTAGGTACGGTTGAATTAGGATATATCTTCATGATTATGGGACTGGCTGGTGCACTTGTTCAAGGTGGATTAGTAGGTAGATTAACGAAGAAGTACGGTGAAGGTATTGTAATCCAAATTGGGATAGTGATCTCAACAATCGGATTTGCTCTTATCTTATTTATTGATAGTTTTGCAACCGCCGCCATCTTCTTAACTGTTTTTGGAATTGGGAATGGATTTATTCGTCCAAGTGTTTCCGCCTTGATAACGAAAAAGTCAACCTCAGGCCATGGAAGCACAACTGGACTGCTCTCATCCTTTGATTCGCTTGGAAGAATTGTTGGACCACCACTAGGAGGACTGCTCTTCTCCGTAGCGATTGGCTTACCTTATATTTCAGGAATGCTCTTATCCATTCTTGCTTTGTTCTTGTTCAAGCTTTATTCTACACAAACCAAAAAGTCGATATCGAGTTTATCTTAAAGAAGAAACATCCCTTACAAATAGGGATGTTTTTTTAAAATCTTTATTCAGACAATTGAACTCATTGTTTCTCTTAAAACAGTGGCAGAATGTGCAAATTGTTTCATTTCTGTTTCGTCGAGGTCAATTTCAACAATCTCGCGTATTCCCGAACGATTAATGACTGTTGGTACACCTATATATACATCTCTTTGACCATATTGCCCATCTAAGTAGGTTGACACCGTAAGGATACTATTTTCATTATTGAGAATCGCTTTCGTAATTCTCACCAATGACATTCCTATCCCGTAATACGTTGCTCCCTTACGCTCTATAATATGGTACGCTGCATCGCGGACATTTTTGAAAATTTCATCGAGATGTTCTTTTTTAACATCACTTCTCTTCTCTATTATTGTTGTAAGTTGTTCAATTCCAATACTAGCATGACTCCATACCGGTAGCTCTGTATCACCATGTTCACCAATAATAGCAGCATGCACATTTCTTGTATCTACATTGAAATATTGCCCAAGGGAAAAACGCAGTCGTGCTGTATCTAATACCGTTCCTGATCCGATAACTTTAGAGGTTGGTAGACCCGACTCTTTCCAGGTCACATAAGCTAGAATATCAACAGGATTAGTTGCCACCAGAAAAATACCATCAAAGCCATTTTCCATTACACTTTTTACAATTTGCTTAAAGATTCTAGTATTCTTTTCTAATAATTGCAACCTGGTTTCTCCTGGTTTTTGCGCCAATCCAGCAGTTATAACCACTAAATCAGCATGATTACAATCCTTGTAGGTTCCGCTCCAAACTTTTATCGATGCAGGAGCAAAAGGCAACCCATGATTTAGGTCCATTGCCTCGCCCTCAGCTTTTAATTCATTCACATCTATCAAGACTAATTCTTCAACCACTCCCTGGTTCACTAGAGAATAAGCATAGCTACAGCCTACTGCACCAGTTCCCACTACAACAACACGGTTCACCTTTTCTTTAACCATTGGTTTAGCTCCTTTTAAAATAATCTTATGTATAGTACACAACTTTATCATTGCCCCTTATGAGTATTCACAACGTAGGATTATTTTATAGCAGATACTTACTTAATATGATGTTAGCTACTGATTACATTCCTTATTAAAAAAGTAAAATTCTGCAAATAAAAACAAAGACATGATGCAGACATAAGCATCAGTCTTTGTTTTTTCATTTAAGCTATTTCCTATTGTTTACTGCTCAGCTTCCCATTTTGAAATTTCTTCTCGAACTTTAGGTGCTACTTCTGTACCTAGCAGTTCAATTGCTTTCATTACATCTTCATGTGGCATAGAACCAACTGGTACATGTAACATGAAACGAGTAACTCCTACATTTTTTCGAAGGTAAATGATTTTTTCTGCTACTGTATCTGCATCTCCTACATAAAGTGCTCCTTCAAAGCTTCTTGCTGTATCAAAACTTGTACGGTCATAATGACCCCAACCACGTTCTTTCCCTAATTTATTCATCACTTGTTGTGTTGATGGGAAAAACTTATCAGCAGCCATTTGAGTATCTTCTGCTAAAAACCCGTGTGAATGTGATGCAACTGAAAGCTTCGAAACATCATGTCCCGCTTGTTCAGCAGCTTTTTTATATAGCTCTACAAGAGGGGCAAATTGTACAGGCCTTCCTCCTATGATGGCTAAAACCAAAGGTAAACCTAGTAAACCAGCACGAATGACAGATTGTGTATTCCCCCCACTACCTATCCAGATTGGTAAAGGGTCCTGGACCGGACGAGGATACACTCCTAGGTTATTTATTGCTGGTCGATGCCTTCCACTCCATGTTACTTTTTCTGATTTTTGTAGTTCTAGCAATAACTCTAACTTTTCATCAAATAACTCATCATAATCTCTTAAGTCATATCCGAACAATGGAAACGATTCGATAAACGAACCTCTTCCAGCCATGATTTCTGCACGTCCATTTGAAATTCCATCAAGTGTAGCAAAGTCCTGGAATACTCGTACTGGATCTGCTGATGAAAGAACTGTTACTGCACTTGTAAGCCTTATCTTTGCCGTCTGGGATGCGGCAGCTGCTAGAACAACAGCTGGAGAAGATGCTGCAAAATCCTCTCTGTGGTGTTCCCCTACCCCAAAAACATCTAATCCTACTTTGTCGGCAAGAACAATTTCCTCAACGACCTCTCTAATGCGTTGTGCATGACTTACAACTTCACCGGTTTGTACATCTGGTGTAGTTTCAACAAATGTACTGATACCTATTTCCATAGACCTTTCTACCTCCTACGCTTTTAAAAAACGGTATGTAATAATGTCTATTTTGAGGCTTGCGTTTGGTAAATTCAAGTTTCATGCCCTTTCTATCATTTGATGTAATTCTAGGATTCTATCAATTTTTCCTCACGGGCTTTCAATACAGCATGTAGGCGATCTTGCACTTCTAGCTTTGAATATATTGTAGAAATATAGTTTTTAACTGTTCCCTCTGCTAAAAAAAGCTCACGCGCAATCTCTCGGTTATCCTTTCCATAAGCAAGTAAACGAAGTACGTCCATTTCCCTTTCTGTTAAACCAAAACGCGGTTTAGTTTCATTTTCCTTCTTAGCAGCATTAGTAGATAATGGTTCCTTCATTGTCCATTCAGCGATCATAACCTTAGCAATTTCTTGTGGTATGAGTGTCTCTCCTTTGTGGACGAGACGAATACTCGAAGCCAAATCTTCCGGTTGCATCGCCTTTAATAGATAGCCAACAGCTCCCGCCTTCAAAGCTTCCCTAACATGCTCCATATCATGGAAGGTAGTAAGCATCACCACTCTGGTTTCAGGAAAATGGGTAGTAATATTCATAGTTGCTTCAATACCGTCCATTTCCGGCATATGAATATCCATTAACACAACATCCGGCTTGTGTTGTTTACATAATTGAACTGCCTCAACTCCATTTGATGCAAGCCCGACCACTTCAATATCAGATTCTCCTCGTAAAACAATACGTAAACTACCTCGAATTAACTCCTGATCATCTGCAATAAGTATCTTTATCATCCATTTATCCTGCCTTCCTTTTTTTAAGCGGTAGTTGGCAAATAATCTTGGTGCCGCCATTTTTACTAGATTCTATTTCTAATTCACCTTGATATGATTCAACTCGTTCGCGCATTGCCGTCAGGCCAAATCCAAACTCAATATGATCCATTCCCTTGCCATTATCCTCAATCACCAAAAGCAAGTAATCCCGTTCAATAGTAAAGTGAATACTTATGTAACTTGCTCCTCCATGGCGCTTCGCATTTGTTAAGGATTCTTGTAAACATCGAATGAGTGCTAGGGATATGGGCAGTGATACTGTCATATCGTTCCCAAGGATCTCAAAATCTATCTTTGTTCCAGAGTTTACAGCAAACTCTCTTGCAATCTCCTTAAGTTGGTTAGACAATGTTTCCCCTTCATCAGGTGGAGCAATATGATGAATTTGATGTCTAATTTCTTCGAGACCTTTTCTACTTACCTTACGCAGCTGATTTATATTAGCAATTGCTTCCTCTGGTTCTTCCTTAATTAAGTAGGTAACAGCATCAAGACCCATGATAACTGATGTTAATGTATGACCAACTGTATCATGCAGCTCTCGAGATAAGCGGTTACGTTCTTCAAGGAGAGTAATGACTTCAACTTGCTTTGCATATTGTTCAAGAACTTGGCGCTGTTGTTCATTCTCCGTAAGAAGTTGTTGCATTTTCCACTGAGTGTCAAGGACCTTCCAAATAATGTAGCCTAATCCGAAGAAAAGAAAGCCTTCAATAAGGGATATATTAAAAGATGAGAGAGGTAGAACCATTGCCATAGCTATTACAGGGATGATTGAAAACCAAATCCATAAAGGAATACGAAGTCTTGCTGAATGAATATTGGCAGCAGCACACATAGCAGGTATGGCAAGATAGGAAAAATAGAAGTCCAGCGTAAAAGAACTATAAAGAAAGAATATTCCACTTGCAACAAGTTCTACTACCGGGTACACCCATGTTTTTGTTCCCGCTGTTTTCATCCATATTACTTGAGGTATTCCACCAGCAACTAAACAAAATAGTAAAATCGTATAGAGTCCAGTATCGCGGACTTCAGATTCATATCCTAGTAGTATCAAATGAATGATTACCCATATAGCTCTTACATAAAACAATGCACGGTAAGCACCATGATCATTAAGGATATTTTTCATACCTTCACTCCTTCTCAAACGTTCAAATCGATTATTTAGTTTTATCTTACTAGATGAAAATAATGGTGCATAGCCTTTTTAGTCATGGTCTAGTCATATATGACTTTTTTAAAAAGACCTGACTGTGAGCACTTGGTCGCGTGACCAATAATTTTGCATAATAAGGGTGTAGATTACGAAATGATTCTAAAGGAGTATTGATCATATAATGAAAAAGATACAAACCTATTTAAAAAATCACCCTTTTATTTTTGCTATCGTTGCTTTAGTGATGAGTCGGATTGCAGGTGGAGCAACAATTACACTTGTTCAGCTAGTAAAACCTGATTATACTGTACAAGATGAATTAGGCTGGCTCTTAATGGTTGTGTATGCAAGTGTCGTTGTAAGCTTAGTCTATTGGACCGATACAGCGGCTGAAGTAGGACTTAAACCAACAAAGACATCTAAAGAATGGCTATTGTGTCTCCCTCTATTATCGATTCCTTTATTTATTTTGGTTAACAATGGCGTGTATTCTTGGGGAACAGCTCAGAACCTTGTACTATTTATTGCAGCAATTGGTGTTTCTGTAAATGAAGAGGTTTTATTTAGAGGGATTTTATTAAGAGGCTTCATGAAGTGGGGTCCATGGATTGCAATTTTTGTTCCAAGTGCACTATTTGCACTCTTACATTCTACCAATATCTTTGTAGGAGGAGATCCTACCTTTGCTATTTTTCAAACAATATGGACATTCGTAGCAGGCGTTATGTTATCCGCCCTGAGATTACGTACAAATAGCTTATACCCTGTCATCGTCCTTCATATTCTAATAGATGGAGTTGAATACTTTTCAACAGGTGAGTACGGAGTCCATCCAGAGGCAATGCCTACATTAACGCTTCTACTGTTTGCTGTGTTAATGTTTATTCTAGCGATATATACTGTGATTCTATTTTATAGAAGTACAATAAAACAAAATTCATACATTAATTTAAAAGATGAGCGCACTCTTTAAGAGGCGTTCGTTTTTTTATGTCACCCCTATAGGCTATTTAACATAAATTAATATGAAGTTCATCATTAAATACAACTGGAGGCTACATGAATGGTAAACTTTTTTTCTTTTCAAGGAACTGTCACCATGATTAGTGATTTTTTTATCGATCAAAATGGCGAAAGCGAAGGATGTTATAAAATAATTACTGCTGAAAACAGTTCAAGAACCGTTGTTAATTTTGTTGTTTCACCAACCACTTACTTTGTAGATCAAGCAATGGTTAGAGTTGGTGATATTATTACCGGGTATTATGATGGGAATGCCCCTGTCCCCCTTATCTATCCCCCACAATATCGTGCTCTTGTAGTGGTAAAAGAGGTCCCATTTCAAAATGTAAAGGTAGGTTACTTTAATGGGAATTTAGAAAGTATGGATGGACAGCTGAAATTAATTCCTTCACCCTTTACACAACTATTATTGACAAATGGGCAAGACTTTACTGGAACGGTAGCAAATCGAAACTTAATTGTTATCTACGGTCCTTCCACTAAAAGTATACCTGCCCAAACTACGCCTTATAAAATCATTGTTTGGTGCTCACTATAGCAAATCTTTATTTATACCTGCCCATATGAGAGACTCTCCAAAAATCAAGTTAATCTATGCAATTGTATAAAACTCCTAGTCAGGTGTAAAAAATATACAAAGGATTTTATTGGATTTAGTAGGAAGTGAGTGTGTTAACTTATGGGCTTTTCGAATTTATTCATTCGTATCAGACAACGTTTTTGGTACCTCCCATCTTTATATGGGCTTATAGCAGCTTTTCTTGCAGTTTTTAGCATGGAAATTAATACATATATAGTAAATACAGAAGTATTAGTCACTTTTTTACCGGCCTTTCTATTAACAGATATCAATCTAGCACAAACCATCCTAAGTTCCATATCTGCCTCTCTACTTACAATGACAACAATAACATTCTCAACAATTCTTGTTGTATTAACAACGTATCTTTCACAATTCTCTCCTAGAACACTACAAAATTTTATTACGGACCATAGTACTCAACGTGTTCTAGGTATTTTCGTAGGAGGATTTATTTACTCCATTCTTTTACTCTTGCTTTTAAGAGAAACAGATACGACTACAACTTTTATCGTTCCTGCCATTGCTATTTTCATTTCTATTGTTTGCTTACTTGTCTTTGTATTCTTTATTCATCATGTTACTGGCTGGATCCAGGTAAGTAATTTAATTCATACGATTACCCTTGAGACAATTGACAAAATTAATAAAGACTTAAAGGACGTAAAGGATGTACAAGAAGATCCGCCATGGGAAGATTGGGAAAGTGAAGAAATTAAACATATCCCTCCAAAACATTTCAGCTTAAACGGTTCAGGATATATTCAATACATAGATATTGAAGGCTTGGTTAAACAAGCCACAAAGGAAGATTGTATTATTAGAATTGAGAAAGAAGTAAATGATTATGTTGACGAAGATACTCCATTATTATCATTATGGTTTCTTTCCACTCATCAGGTGAGAGGAAATTATGATAAGTATTTCATTATTGGTTCAGAACAAGCCGCTGTTAATGATATAGAATTTGGGCTTACAAAGATTGTTGAAATTGGACTTCGTGCTTTATCACCAGGCATTAATGATCCAAATACTGCGATTAATTGTATCGATAATTTAGGAAAGATACTAACTAAACTAGGAAGTAAGCATCTACCCAAGTCATACCATAATGATGATAACCGAAATCTCAGAGTGATTTACAAGAAACCTGATTTCTCTGATTACCTGTATAAATGCTTTTTTCAAATTCGCCAATATGGATTCTCTGATATCTCTGTATTAACTGCAGGGATAAAAGCACTTACCTTGATTGCAGAAAGCAATTCCAAGCCTATAAAGGAATTAGTATGGGAATTTTCGGAGTATATTATTGAGGGCATTGATAAAAATATACTTCTATCTTTAGATAGGCGATATATAAATGAGCAATTAGAAGCACTCGCTAAGGCAACTGGTCATAAGAGTGACTATAAAGCAATTTAAAGGGGTTGTCCCTGAAAGTGTTAAGGAAGTGCAGAGACTTAATAACTGTTCTCCACTTCCCTCCTATAGGGAGCTATCCAACTAAATAGTTTTCGGTTTTCTTTCGTACTTTCTTTACATATATCTTCCATACTGTATATATAATTGTCAGAATTACAAAACCTAATAGCAATCTTGATTGATACTCAGTAACAAAAGCAATTACTGTTTCAATATCTCCCTGATAAAAACGTCCAATGCTTAATAGTAAAAAGGTTGAAGGAGCAATTCCAACGATTGTTAGTAATGTATAAATGGAAAGCTTCATGTTTGACATACCAGCTAAAAATGGAATTATGTTCCCTAAATGTAGAGGACTTGAAATGGCTACACTCCATATACCGTGTTTAGTAAATGATACCTTTGCTTTTTCTAATTTTTCTCTTTTGGACTGGCTTAATCTTTTCTCAACTGACTTTCCAAACTTTAAGCCGATATAATAGGGTATAAAGCTTCCTAGTACGTATAGTAAACTCCCTAACAGTGAAACCCAAACGAGTTCAAACCATGATAAATCCATAATAAAGCCTACCGTTATAATTAAAAACGTACCAAAAAAGGGCAAAGCACTACCTTCGATAAACAATGAAAGAAGGATGCCCCATATTCCCCAATCCTCTATAACAGCTAAGATCATCTCTGTCATTACACTCAACTCCACCTAAATTACTCTATAGTAGTAGTTTAAAGTAGGAATGCATTTTTCAGTAGACACTAGAGGTGTAATTTCGTATACGCCTTGAGGAGTATATAAATGAGTAAAAATATCATAAGGCACACCTCACGATTCAGGCATAATCGGGATTTGCCCAACTGACGAAAGTTGATGATTCATTCCATTTGGATACATTCTGTTCATTTCTCGTCCCTCCAAGAAGATAAATAAACACATTTTCAATTTATGAAAAGTACATCTTGGCTCATTCCGAAAACTTCAAAGTACGTACATCATTTTATGAACCCTCTAAAGTGGAAAATGGCCATTCCGAGGTCATATAAATCACTTTATGAACCCTTATATGCGGAGAATCACCTTCCCGCGGTCACATAAATCCTTTTATCAACCCTCATTAGTGGAGAATCGCAATATCTGAGGTCACATAAATCACTTTATGAACCCTCATATGAGGAAAATCGACTTTCCGAGGTCACATAAATCATTTTATCAACCCCCAAAAGTGGAAAATCGACTTTCCGAGGTCACATAAATCATTTTATCAACCCCCAAAAGTGAAAAATCGACTTTCCGAGGTCACATAAATCAATTTATCAACCCTCTAAAACGGAAAATTGACCTTCCGAGGTCACATAAATCTTCTTATGAACCCTCACCCATACGAATATTTAATTATTTACTGCCATACGTCCCAATGGACCATCCTCATTAATTAAATCTGCAATATCATACACCGAAATTGGAAACATCGGAAAACCAAAAACATATGGTGTGATTTCATATAACTGAAAATAAATCACAAGCGTTTTATCAGCAATATAAAAGTCTTGGTCTGGCCGAATAGTACTAAATCCATCCAACGTTTGAATATCTCGCTCTTTTATTTGAATTTTAATTAACTCTGAAAGCCTCTTACTATAATTGCTTCCAGGTTTGAACAGATCCTGTAGCTTACAGAGCTTCCCCCTTTTCAAATCATAAGTTAAGGATTTTATATAAGTCATTCCATGAGCAGCTTTTGAATGATACGTATAGTTCGAAAGTGATAAGCTTAGCACTTCTCTTTGATTATTTTTAATTTCATAAGAGCCTAGCATTTCTTCAACTGTTGTTGGCATATTGCCTACCTGTTCATCTATCAGTTGTTGGGTTTGAGCCACTATCGTTCGATTAATGAACATTTCTAGACTATGGTTTGTCATCCCATAAACCTGCGGATAATACACTACTTTTTTCTGTCCGCTACTTACTTTAGCCGTCTTAATACATACTGGAAATGAAATAGCCATCGTTAATCGCCCTCATATCGTTTTTACTGCAGTGTATTCCTCTATAGGCTGTAGTGACATAATTATTTGTACTAAATCAATTTTTACATCTAGGACAAGTAGAAACCCATTGCATGGGAAATAATACGATTAAAATCATACATATTCTTTTATACGTAGGAGGAAATAATGAACTTACAATCTGGAAAATATTATTGGCCAACTACTCTTCCTAATCCACCTGAATATCCTCCACTTAGTGCTGATCTTAATTGTGATGTACTTATCATCGGTGGAGGAAGCTCTGCTGCACAATCTGCTTATTATTTAGCTGATTCAGGCTTAAATGTGGTGGTTATTGAAAAGAACAAAATTGGCAGTGGAAGTACTAGTGCAAATACTGCACTCATTCAATATTCAGGGGAAAGACTGTTTATTAACTTAGTTAATGCATTTGGTAAGGAGTATATAAGTCGGTATTTGCAACTACTAAAAGAAGCGATCGATGAGATGGAAGCAGCGACTCTGAAGGCAGAAATGGATAGTGAGTTTTGCAGAAGGGATACGCTTTACTTTGCTAGTTGTAAGGAAGATATCCAGAAATTAAAAGAAGAGTATATGTTACTAAAGGAGCATAACTTTGATTTAACTTTCCTAGAAAAGAATGAGATAGAAAATAGATATCCATTTAGTAGAGATGCTGCTATTTATTCCTATAATGATGGAGAAATTAATCCCTTTAAGTATACACATGCATTGGTAGATTATGTTTCAAATAAAGGTATACGTGTATATGAGCATACAGAAATGAATGGACACCACTATGATACTGAGTTAGACCAGATGATCATTTCAACAACCTCAGGTTATACTATCCGTGCTCGTAAGGTTATTTTTGCAGCAGGTTATGAAGGCATTGATATAAAAAATGAAAAAAAGGTCTCATTTGTCAGTACATATAATGTTACCACTACCCCCGTTAAAGACTTCTCAACTTGGTATAAACGAACGCTTATCTGGGAGACAGCTCGGCCCTATATTTATATGAGAACCACTGCTGATGATCGAATTATCATTGGAGGCTTAGATGAAAATACTATCTATCCAGAAGATCGAGATAGTAAGCTTATGCACAAAAAGGACAAGTTAATCGAAGAGTTTAACAAGATGTTTCCTACTATAAAGGTAGAGCCAGAATTTTACTTAACTGGTTTCTATGGTGGAACAGCAGATGGATTACCCATTATCGGTATTTATGATGAGTATCCTAATAGCTATTTTCTTTTTGGATTCGGTGACAATGGAACGGTATATAGTCAAATGTTAGCAAAGATCATTGCACAAGATATTGTCGAGGGAAAGAGTCAAGATATGGAGTTGTTTTTGCAAGATAGGCCTTTGCTAAATAAATAATTAATATGCAAAAAGCCATAACTCACGAGGACCATTATCATCCTCGTGGATTATGGCTTTATAATCTTTCCGAGCAATTTTATTCCCTTTCGGATCTCATTTTCGTCGGCATAGCTAAAAGAAAGACGAAGATATTCAGTTCCTACATGTGGATCATAGAAAAAATACTTACCAGGAACATAAGCAACTCCTTTAGACAGAGCCTGTTTTAATAGCACTTCTGTGTCTACTCCTTGGACTTTAACCCAAACGAAGTAGCCTCCTGCAGGTATATACCAAGAAGCACTTTCCGGAAAATACTTCTCTAGTGCAGATATCATTACTTTACATTTCTCCCCATACACCTCCCTTAAAGAAGTAAGTCGTTTATCAAAATCTTCTCTTTCTATAAAATTTGCCATCGTTGCCTGAGCAAAAGGATGATCTAAATCTTTCTTAAACCAAGCCAAAGCACTTATCAATTCACTTGGTCCCGCTACCCAGCCTATTCGCATTCCTGGAGCAACTACCTTTGATAATGAACCCACATGAATCACAAGGTTATTCTTATCCAACGACATTAGGGGAACTGGAGGCTTGTGAAAATTTAACTCCCCGTAAGCATCATCCTCCACAATGAAAAAATTATATTTAGTAGCAAGCTCTAAAACGTGTTGCCGACGATCCATGCTCATCGTCGTTCCAGTAGGATTATGAAAAGTTGGAATGGTATATAACAACTTCGGAATGGTAAGTCCATTTTCTCTTCTTTCTTGTAATACTTCTTCTAGTCTATCTGTTTGTAAGCCATGGTGATCTACTGGTATGGATATAAATTGACTTGTATAGTTTTTAAAAATCTCTAATGCTTCCATATACGTTGGTGATTCTATCGCTACAACTGTCTCTTCGTCAATGAATATACGGGCAATCAAATCTATTGCCTGACAAGCACCTGATGTTATTAAAAGCTCATCACTTTTTATATAGATATCACGTTCATTTAATCTTGTTTGGATCTGTTCTTTCAATCTAGATATTTGTGGACTTCCAATATAATGAAGTGGTAAGTCCTTCTCCTCATCAATGAGTCTATTTACTGCTGCCTTTATCCCCTCACTAGGAACAAGAGTAGGTGCGGGATATCCAGAATTGAGACGTATACACTCTTCTGGAATGGTAGACATCCATTCGCCAGGTGGACTATTTACTAATGCATTTTTAATGTTTTTTGAAAAAGATGAATTATTACTCACTACTACAACCCTCCCTTTCGAGACAGATTAAAAGAAGCGTCTATCCACTAGACCCTTCTTTTAAAAGTATATTATGATTTCTTTATATCATTACAGGCTATTTAATCCCTATATGCTAAAGTGCAATTCTTAAGCACTTATTTACCAAACCTTTTGCGGTATCCACATTTACGACAAAGTTCCTCCACTGCTTCTCTTCTAGAGAACCCATCAACTATATTTTTTGCTCGTTCACCTTCAATAATTTCAGAAAAAGTGGAATTGTTGATGTTACCAAGATTGATAATTCCTTCACCATCTAAACAACAAGGAATAACGGTCCCATTGGCCAAAATCCCTGCTTGATTACGAAGACCATGACAAAATCCTTTTCCGTCATCCTCTTCTTCATGAAGTGCAGGCCACTTAAATTCATAATCTTGATTAATGAAAATACGCTCTGCTAGTTTTACGCCACTACCTGGGGTAACCTTTTCTTCAATCCTGTAATCTAGATCAAATTCTTTTTCTATAATCTCTAGAACCTCTCGATTTCGTTGCTTTTCAAGATTCGTCATATTATCTTGAGTAAGATTCCAAAGTCTTAATGAAACAATCAATTCTGATTGACTTGTTGCTTCTTTTATAAATGAAAGGACACTTCCAACATATCCTTCCCTATCTACGGAACCAGCATGGCCATCAAAGCTATGCAACGAAAAATTCATTTGTCTTAGGGCAGGTTTATTTAGTAGCTTATGCTTATTTTTATTAATTAACGTTCCATTGGTTGTAATATTAACCTTAAACCCTTTCTCATGGGCTAAGTCTAGTAATTGATCTATTTTAGGATGAAGCAGTGGCTCACCTTTTACATGCAAATATATAAAATCTGTATGAGGTTTAATTTGATCTAATCTCTTCGAAAAATCATCCACTGAAATGAATTGTTTTTGACGTTCAGTGGGTGGACAGAAACTACAAGCTAAATTACAAACACTCGTAATTTCAAGGTAAAACTTCTTAAACTTTTTCAACTCAACTTCCCCTTCTTTCACTACCTTAAGCAGATGAATTAATCTACTCACTATTAGACCATAATTCTTCCTAAAAGGATATATGCTTATTCAAGGAAATACATAGAGTTAAGGTTTCTACCAGAGTTTATCTCTCATATACAATCGCATATTTTTTAATCAATTTATCAAGCTAAGGTAAAAATAAGGTGATTGGTGATAAAAAGTTTGAAACGAGGTAACGCTGAATGAAAATTGGACGAAAATATAGGAACTTCTTTTTACTGCTCAGTCAATGGATTATCTTAGGAAGCATAATTGGTGTTGTTGTTGGCTCTACTATTCATTTCCTACTAGAAATAAATGATTATCTAGGAGAAGTTCGGATGAAAAGAGATTGGCTAATTTTTCTTCTCCCTTTAGGCGGCCTTATTTTAGGATACATATATATGAACTATGGCAAGGTATTTCTGAATAATACTTTAAATGACACAGCTAAACTAAATAACCTCGTAATCGATGCAGTACATGGAAAAAAAGAAGTACCTCTGAGGATGGGACCGATTGTCTATTTTGGAACCTTTTTAACGGTCCTATTTGGAGGCTCGACTGGAAGAGAAGGTGCAGCTGTCCAAATGGGAGCCAGTGTTGCTGCTGCAGTTAAAAAGTTTCCGATATTTAACAAAGTTGAAACAAAAATATTTCTCATGAGTGGCATTAGCGCAGGCTTTGGTGCGGCCTTTGGAGCACCAATAACAGGTGCGGTTTTTGGAATGGAAATGTCTGCACTAGGAAAGCTGAAATTTGAAGCTCTTGTCCCTTGTCTTACTGCAAGCTTTGTTGGACACTTTATAACAACAGGAGCATGGGGTCATAAACACGAACATTTTATTATAGAGAGCATACCTGATGCTTCTGTTATCACATTTTTAAAAGTTATTCTCGTATCTATTTTATTCGGTTTACTTAGTGCTTTTTACTCTCAGTTAAGACATGGAATAGAAGCATTTACTGAGAAACTTTTCAATAAAAACCATATGAAGAGAGCCTTTGTTGGAGGAATTATTATTGTAGGCTTAACTTTAGTAATTGGCACACAGGATTACAATGGTCGGGGATTAGAAATGTTAGAACAATCCTTTAAAGAAGAGGTCCCTCCGTTTGCTTTTCTAGCGAAACTTATATTTACAGCTGTGACCTTAGGTACCGGATTTGTTGGTGGAGAGGCACTCCCCTTATTTTTTATGGGTGCAACATTAGGCAATACCTTACATACAATCGTAGATTTACCTATGTCTTTTCTAGCTGCACTAGGATTAATTGCTGCATTTTGTGGTGGAGCTAATACCCCGATAGCAGCTTTCCTATTAGCCATGCAAATGTTTGATGGAAAAGGACTGGAGTACTTTTTTATTGCTTGTATAATCAGTTTCTTATTTTCAGGTCATCACGGTTTATGGCCTTCACAAAAAATATATGAACCTAAAAGTAGGTTATATCAGATTCCTCAAGGGGAAACCATTAAGAATGCTGAGAAAAAGAAGAAGTCTTAGTCATGAATAAAAATATTTCGTCGCACTTTAAAGCAAATGATTACCAATTCCCATACCACTTTTCTATACTAAAGAAGACATGAAAATAAGTTGAACGGAGGGATCATTTGAATCAATTTGATACATCGTCTGTTCCTTTTGAGGATTTGCGCAGAACTGCCAAAAGCTTAGCCAAACGTTTTCAAGATAGAGCAGATGAGGCAAGTAAGGACGGTAATTGGCTAATGGATAACTTAGAGGATTTAAAAGAGGCCAATTTTCCTGCTCTAACAGTTCCTGTTGGGTACGGTGGATATGGCTTAAATCTACATGAATTTATTCAAATCCAAGAAATACTTGCCCAAGGTGATGGTGCAACAGCATTGTCCATAGGATGGCATCTTGGAATCATACTAGAAACGAGTGAAAATTGTACTTGGGATCCCCCAAAATATGAATGGCTTTGTGAGCAAATTGTTAAAAACAAGGTGCTAATTAATGCCGCTTCATCTGAAAAGGCTACGGGTAGTCCTGCAAGAGGAGGACTTCCAACAACAAAAGCCACAAGAGACGGAAAGGATTGGATTATCGAGGGTGAGAAATCGTTCACTTCAATGGCCACTGCCCTAGATTATGCACTTGTCACAGCCCAAATTGATGATACAGGGAAAAAGGGGGTATACCTCGTTGACATGAAACGACCTGGTGTGAGTGTGGAGGAAACATGGGACAGTATTGCCATGAGGGCAACGAAAAGTGATGATTTGATACTAGACAATGTAAAGTTGGATCAGGATGCTCTTTTAGTTGAGGAAGGAGCTAGTGATGTTCCTAAGGGATGGCTTCTTCACATTCCCGCTGTTTATTTAGGAATTGCCATGGCAGCAAGAGATTACGCTGTATCGTTTGCTTTTGACTACCATCCAAATTCCTTGCCAGGTCCAATTATAGAGGTTCCAGAGGTCCAAAGAAAAATAGGTAAAATGGAACTAGAATTATATAAAGCGCGGGAACTGCTTCACTCTATTTCTCAAAAGTGGGTAAACCATCCTGAGAATCGAGTGGATATGTCTCATGAATTAGGTGCTGTTAAACATATTGTCACCAACAGTGCAAATGATGTTGTCGACATAGCAATGCGCATTGTTGGTGCACGAAGCCTTTCAGAAAAAAATCCGCTTCAACGCTATTTTCGTGATGTAAGGGCTGGTTTACACAATCCCCCGGCGGATGAAATTGTAATTCAGCAGTTTGCACAACGCGTGATAAAGAGTAGAGGTTGAAGAATGGAAAGAACCTTGCTCATTGGAGTAAGGTTCTTTATGTTAACGTACTTCTCTTGGGTTGTTCACCAGAATTTTGTCCTTCATCCCGATTGTCTCACTATTAAGCGAATTCGATTCCCTGAAGGATCTGTAGTAATAATAGCCCCCATCTCTTCCTTAACAGGCGCCCCAATTTCCTTCAACTGTGAAACAATTGTACTTTTCTTTTCCTCACTCGAAAGCACTAGGGTAAATGATTCTAATCCGACACTATTAGTAGGAGGTGTTGGTGCACCTACTCCGTTCCACGTATTTAAACCAATATGGTGATGGTATTTGCCATCAGAAATAAATAGTGCTTGAGCACCGAACCTGTTTACTACTTCAAACCCAAGTCCGTTGATATAAAACTCTTCAGTTTTTCTCAGTTCGGATACATGTAGATGGATATGCCCCATAACTGTTTCATCTGGAAGCCTTTCCCATGTTTGTTTTTTTCCAACAGATAGGAGATCAGAGAAATTTAATGGATCAACTGTCATTTCTACTTCACCATTACTCCATTCCCATTCGGAAGAAGCTCTATCTACATAAATTTCAATCCCATTTCCATCTGGGTCAGATAAATAAAGTGCCTCACTAACAAGATGGTCAGAGGAACCAAACTGTAAGCCTATTTCCATAAAGTGCTGCACAATCTTGGCTAAATCAGTTCTCTTAGGTAGGAGAAGTGCAAAGTGATATAGCCCTGTTGTTCTTCCTTGTTTTGGAACTACATGATTTGGCTGTTCTATTGATAATAAAGGTGTTTTTCCATCTGCAGTTAATATAGCAGACATTGCCGTTTGTTCTAATACCTTAAAGCCAATCACTTCTTTATAAAAAGCGATAGAACGAGCTAAATTTTGTACCCTTAGGTTCACTTTACCTACAAATGTTATAGGTTCACGATGAAAATTCATTTAAGTTACCTCCTGATTTTTAAGGTATTAACATAATTGATTAGTTAGTTACTTTATGTAAGTAAGTATATTATTATAATGTAATATAGTCAATTAACCCATTTATTAATAATAATTTAACTACATGGTTTATTGGTGATGGTAGAAAAGAAAAGAACCTTACTCGAATCGAATAAGGTTCTTTCTCTTTATGATTAAGACATTTTGTAATAGTACCTTGATTGTATAGTATGCCAATTACAAAATAATGATTAGATCGATGGGAATCTTACCATAACTGTAGTCCCCTGCCCCATCGAAGATTGAAAGTCAATTGTTCCTTTATATTTTTCAACAATACTAAAGCAAATCATCATACCTAATCCGGTGCCTTTACTTTTTAATGAGTAAAAAGGAGTGCCTAGTGTTGCAACTTCTTCCTTTGACATTCCACGTCCATGATCGATTACTTTAATGACAACAAAATCCTTCTCACTTTCTGCTGTCACTTGAACAATATCACCAATCTCTGAAGCTTCTATCGCATTTTTAATAAGATTAATTAGCAATTGTTTAAACTCAATGGTGTTTGCAGAAATCATACAATCTCCATTTACTTTTAACTCAATCGATTTATCATGTATGAGTCCATATGAGTAAAGCAAATCGGTTACACTCTGAAGAACAACCTTTACATCCACCGTTTCCGTCACTTTTTCTTTTTCAGGTTTAGCCATCGTTAAAAATTGTGAAATGACCTGTTCAGCTGTTTTTAATTCATCAATCATCAAAGTACAATGGCGTTTTTGATCCTCACTGAATCTTTTGTCTTGTTCAAATAACTGCAAAAAACCACCGACAACAGTTAAAGGATTTCTAATTTCATGTGCAACCGCAGCTGCAAGTTGACCGGTTGTCTTTAAACGCTCGGTCTGTTGGATTTGTTCATAGTACAGTTGTAGCCTTTTTATATGTGCATTTGTTACATAAAAAATAAAATAAATAATGATTTGACTGGCAATAAAATTTGCGAAATTCCCTATTAAATCTTGTTCTATGTGCGGATAGATGTGCCCCTTTTCAAAGAATATAATAAACCCAAATATAGATGCGGTTGATACAAAGTTAAATAACAAAGAAAAATAAAAAAGCTTTGAATCAAAATACAAGATAGAAAGGGCCGGAATAAAACATAGAAAAATAAAGGTAGAGAATGTTTCAGGATAAAAGATAAAAAGCGTATAAAAGAAAACGGAAGAAACGATGATAATTATTAACCTAAGCAAACCAGTACTTTTCCTTTGGTAAATCAATAAACAAACAGATAGAATCACCACTAAAATACAATGGGCAATATATCCAAATTCAAATCTACCAAAACGAGGATTGTCAACGAGCAACCCCGATATCATAATCGCTACTATAATCCACACAACAATATAATATATCTTTTTATTAAAAGTAAGCTCTCTCATACAAACCCCTTATATATCGATAAATTCATATAATAAAAAGTATACCCTTATTTCTTTAAAAAGGGTAATTATTACCAGAACTTAAAAGGAAATTTATTGTTGTAACCTTAGGACTGAAAAAAATTTTTAATCCAGGTTAACGGTTTTACTTTTCCTATTTTTCTTTGTTTTTTAGACGTGTTTGTAGATATAATAGGGAGAGTGTAAACATAAGGAGTGTACTACCATGAATTACGTACCTGTTTTTATATATAGAGTTTGTGAATGGATTATGAGGTTCGCCTTTGTAAACATACTTTGGATATTCTTTTCAGCCATGGGGCTAGTAGCTTTTGGAGTGTTCCCTTCTACTATTGCAATGTTCACAGTGATTCGTCAATGGGTCAAGGGTGAAGTGGATATAAAAATCTTTAAGACATTCTGGGAATCTTATAAGAAAGATTGGATTAAAGGAAATTCAATCGGGGTAATTTTAGTCGTTATCGGTTACATCATATATATAGAGAGTAAAATCATTTTAGTTAGCACACAGCCATTAGTACAATTTAGTAAATATCCCTTTTTAGTATTAGTGCTCGGTTTTACTTTTCTTGTGCTATATATATTCCCAACCTATGTACACTATCAAATTAGCCTTGTTCAAGTTTTTAAAAACTCATTATTAATAGCACTTGTTAGCCCTTTGAATAATATCGTACTGGCTCTTTCGTTAGTATTGCTCTACTATATTTTTCAAATAGTACCACCATTGGCATTTTTCTTTGGAGGAAGCGCCACTGCTTATGTCATTATGTGGGCTTGTTATCAAGGTTTTAAAGAGGTAGACAAAAAAAGAGAAAAACTCAAAAGCAAAAAAGAAGAATAACCCAGGGGCTATTCTTCTTTTTTTTATCCTTTTACTGAACCAGCCGCAATCCCTTCGACAATCTTATTGCTAAAGAATAAGAAAGCAAGCAGGATAGGGAGAATACTAATTACTAGTGTTGCTCCAATTGCTCCCCACTCAGTCATATACTGACCGATGAAATTTTGAATCCCGACTGTTAACGTTTTATATTTATCTGAACTAATAAATGTATTAATAAAGACGAACTCGTTCCAGTTATAAATCATGTTAATGATAACGGTTGTTGAGATAACCGGCATTGTAATTGGTAACGTGATTTGAAAAAAGATACGATGAACAGAGCATCCATCAATAACAGCTGCCTCTTCAATCTCACGAGGTAGTGTATAGTAAAATCCGAGTAAAATCATGATCGTTAGCGGAAGATTAAATGCAACATATGATAAAACAATCGCTAAAGGATGGTCTATTAAGTTAACTTTTAAGAAGAAATCAAACAAAGGAATTAATGTAGAGTGAACTGGTATCATCATCCCTACCATAAATAATCCTAGCACTAACTTGTTTAATTTCCATTGCATTCTGGTGATTGCAAAAGTTACTAAGCTAGCAAAAATAACTGTTAATGCAACAGATGCAACTGTAATCCATACACTATTAAAGAAATATAAGCTAATATTCCCCTGTGTCCAAACAGTCATGTAGTTTTCCCACTTAGGGTCCGCCGGTAATGAGAACGGTGAGGCATTATATATCTCCTGATTATCCTTTAGAGAGAAGAATACAAGCCAAATCAATGGATAGATTTGCAAGAAAGCGAATAAGCCTAGTATTAAATACAGTATTGCATACCCAAGTTTTTTCAATGAATTCCCCTCCTTAGTATTGAATCTCTTCGTCAGTAGCAGTTAGCTTACGAATTAGCCATGTTACCACTAAAATAATTAGTAATAAGAAGAAACCTATCGCACTACCGTATCCAAAATCATAAGTGACAAATGCTTTTTTATACATATATGATGCAATTACTTCACTGGCACCATCAGGACCTCCACCAGTCATTACATAAATGAGATCAAAGTATTTTAAAGATCCTACAATTGCAAGTACAATCGTTACTTTTATAACTCCCGATATAAGCGGAAGCTTAATCTTATAAGCTATTTGTAAAGGCGAAGCTCCATCGATTCTTGCTGCTTCTATGATTGATTCTGGAATATTCTTTAATGCTGCATAATAAATGATGATATAAAAACCTGCATATTGCCAAATGATTGGTACGAAAATAGCAAATAAAACATACTTAGGCTCTGCTAACCAAGCAGGTGGGTTGTCAACGCCAAGTGACATTAGGAAACTATTTAACATCCCGTTAGAAGGATGATAGATTTTAAGCCAAAGCTGAGCAATTGCTACTGAAGATAATAGCATCGGAATCAAATATATCTTTCTAAATGTATTTGCACCTTTGATTTTTGTTACTAGTACTAGTGAAATAGCTAGATATCCTATTAAACTAACAGCTGAAAATAGCGCTAATAAGAACGAGTGCATTGCACTACTCCAAAAGTCACCATCTTGTATTAGCTTAATATAGTTATCTAAGCCTATAAATGTCATCTCACCAATTCCATCCCACTTCATCAGCCCATAATACCCGGTTAATATAATAGGGATATAGATTAACACCATGATCAAAAGTAGAGCGGGGAGTACATACATAGCAATGATGAGCTTATTTGACATGACTTTGTTCATTTTTTCATCCCCTTATTGTAAAGTAAAATTTTATAGGTTCAGTACAATTGTTTATTTTTGACTGATTCCTAAGAAATGGTGATTTCTCACGAATCAGTCAAAAATTGAGTCTGAAAAGGACATATCAAGATCGAGATATGTCCTTTTCAGCAAAGTTTAAGTCTTACTCTTCCGCAGCTAGAGCTTCCTCATGCTTTTTCGCAAACTCTTCTGGAGTGATCTGCTTACCAAATAGAGATTGGATCATGTTTAAGTGCTCTTGTGCAACTGCTGGGCTCATTTGAACATCTGCATATAATGTGATATTGCTTGCATTGCTTAGTTCATCTAATATATCAATATACATTTGTGGTAAATCCATTGTAGATGTATCTACTTTTGTTGCAGGAATTACACCAGCGTCTGTAACTGACACTTCTCCCCACTTTTGTACAAAGAACTTAACGAAATCTTTCGCTTCTTCTTTAACCTTAGAGCTTTCTGATACGAATAATCCTACACCAGGACCACCTACAAAGCTGTTGATATCACCTTTTCCACCTTCAACAGTTGGGAACTTAAAGAAACCAATTGAATCTCTAAATTCTTGTGGAACATCTTGATTTGTCGTATAGTTTGGAAGCTCCCAAGTACCCATTAAATACATACCTGCCTGGTTGTTCATGAAAGGACCTTTTGCCTCTTCATTTCCAAGTCCATTATGTCCTTTTACGAAAGCATTCATATCAACTAGATTTTGAATTTCTTGAGCAGCTGAAACTAAAGCTGGATCTTCAAAAGAACCTGTGCGGTTAATTGCGTTTGTTAATGTTTCAGGACCACCGAAACGATCTGCTAAATACATATACCACATAGAACCTGTCCATGGCTCTTTGTTACCTACTGTGATTGGAGTAATACCCGCATCTGCTAGCGTTTTAACGATATTTTTGAACTCTTCATATGTTTGTGGTACTTCTAAACCGTGCTCTGCAAAGATTGTTTTGTTGTAATAGATTGGTGCGATATTTAGTTCTAGTGGTAATCCATATGTCTTACCATCAAATGCAAAAGCTTCTGTTGTTCCTGAGATGAAAGATTCAGATAAGCCATCGCTTAAAACATCGTCTAACTGAGCAAATTTGTTACCGTTTACATATGGCTCCAAAAAGCCTGCAGCCCAAGTTAAACCTACATCCGGCAGTTTATTTGATGAAGCTAAAATTTTAATTTTTTCTTTATATTGATCATTTGAAAGAACTTCTAATTCAATGTTTACATTCGGATTTGCATCTTCGTACTCTGTAATAATGTTTTGCACAATCATGTTATGTTGCTTGGAGCTACCTTCTGGCCATAAGTGCATAAAGTTAACTGTTGCCTGCTCTTTTGAACCAGAATCTGAATTTGAACTATCATTTTCTTTGCTATCATTTGACCCTGAACAGCCTGCTAATACTAGTGCAAAAATTAGTGAAAGAATAGCAAATGATGAAAACGCTTTCTTTTTTAGCATCGTAATACCCCCTGCAAATTTTTTAATGTGTTTTACTACTTCTTTAGAGTATCATCACAGAGAGGTATTAGTAAGGTAACGATGATTAGTTAAAATTCCAAAATTATTAGATTACTTTACTTTATACCTATTAGGAGTCACATTTTCGTACTCTTTAAAGATTTTTATAAAGTACTTGGGTGTATTGTAACCCACTTGTTCAGCAATTTCACTGACAGTTAAATTTGTCGTTAATAATAGATTTTTTGCTTTTTGGATTCTTATTCTAGTTACATATTCACTGAACGTCATACTCGTTTGTTCTTTAAATAGCACGCTAAAATAACTTGGATTTAAGTGGACATGCCTTGCAACTTCTTTTAAATTGATTTGGTTAGATATATTTGAATCTAAATATTTTATTGCCTTTTCTATCGGTCCATCTAATTTCTCATCCTCTTTTATATGGATAAGCCTGTCATCAACTACCTTTTCAATCATGCTTACTCTTTTACGCTTTTCTTCTAACTCTAATGCCTTCTCAACCACTTCAATAAGTTTTTGTTTATTAATTGGCTTGAGCAAATAATTAATAACCCCCAGCTCTATTGCTTCCTGGGCATAACTGAAATCTGAATAAGCCGAAATGATAATAACGACCGGAAGCTGGCCTATTCTCTTGATCTCTTTTAACATCTCCAAACCAGTCATTTCCGGCATATCTATATCTGTAATTAGCAAGTGAATCTTCTTACTTTTAAACATATCAATAGCTGATGCTGCATTTGGAGCTACTAAAATCTCTTTATTTCCGTTTGTCCAAGATTCAAGTGTTTTCTTTATTCCTTGACGTGTTATGGACTCATCATCAACGATCAATATGTTTTTCTGCATGACCCATACCTCCATTTAGTGGGATTTCAAACATACAGCAAGTGCCTTTATTCACTTCACTGCTTATCATTAAACCTTTATGATTATTCTTATAATAAAGCTTTAATCTTTTATTAACATTTGCAATGGCAATGCCATTTCCCATTTGAGAGTATGCGTTTTCTTCAAGCTGTCCATTTAACCTATCTACTGTTTGGGGATCCATTCCTTTGCCATTATCGATTACCTTACAGATTAACTTATCTTCCTGTTCTACCTTTTCAACTGTGACATTAATGATTCCTTCTCTGATTTTATTATTCACCCCATGGATGACCGCATTTTCTACTAAAGGCTGAATCAATAACTTTGGAATTTTCACATTTTCGTATTGCTCTGGAATATCAATTGTCCAAGTAATATGATCAAACCTAAACCTTACTATCTTCATAAATTTATCAATATGGTCTAACTCTTGCTTCAGTGTCACCCATTCCCCATTTGAATTATGGTCAATTGTATATCTAAATAGCTCCGACATTGAGATAATTAGTTCAGCTAGTTTTTCATCACCTTGTTGTTCTAAGTGCCAATAAATTGCATTCAATGTATTAAAAAGAAAGTGTGGATTTATCTGTGATTGCAATGCTTTTAATTCCGACCTACTCCGAAGTAATTCCTCTTCATAAACCACTTTAATTAAATGATTAATCTCTTCAGCCATATCGTTATATGTTTGATTTAGCTCCTTAATCTCAAAAGTCTGAGAGGACTCAACATTAAATGATAACTCTCCTTTTCTTCTTTTCTTCATCGTATTTGTTAATTTAAATAGTGGTCTTGTGATCATGGTAGAAATAATATAAGACAAGACTAGGAAAAGGATGAACCCGAAAATTCCCGAAATATAAGTTGCTGCTCGTAAAACCGAAACACCTTTCATTAGTTCATTAAATGGCATTAAAATGACTAACTTCCATCCTGTTAGACCAGATTGTTGTTTAACGACCATGTAATCTTGTTCACTCAGTCTCACCTTCGCTTGTTCATGATTTATGATTTCATCTATGTCCCCTTGATAATTAGAAGCAATTACATCGTCATTGCTTCCAAGTAAAATCATATAATCCCTTATACCTTTGGAGTTAGTAAGCTGAAAATAATCAGGATCTATCTCAATAGATAAGAAACCTCCAATAGCAAAATTTCTGTCAATTAAATTTATACTTTTAATTGCCAGAAAGTTATAGGGATAACTTGTATCTCTCCCTATCCAAACGAGTCCACCATTTGCTTTATGGGCACGATATATCCAACTGGGATTAATGCGTGATGATAAACGAACATCATCAAGTGGAACAACCTTATCAAAGTTACTTAAATAGAGGTCAACAGAAGAAATACCAGTTGAATATATTTGTAATTTATTTACCGTATCCATTAGCATCTGCCGCTCAGAAAAGGTAGGACTTTTTCCCGACTCATATAATTTAAGCATTGACTGAACGTTAGTATTTGTGGCAATTTGGATACTTAGATTGTCAATCTGTTGATAGAGAGACTCGATTCTACCAGTCGCCTCAACTGCTGTTTGCTGTATTTGTTCTTCTGCGTTATTTGTAATCAGTTTTAGAACAATTGTATACGTAATCATTCCAACGAAGGCTAATACGATGAGCATTGCAATCAAATAGACAAATAGTATTTTATTTCGTAACGTATTATATCTTCTAAGAAATGCTTTCAAAGTGATTCACCCTCTCAAAAAACAATTGTTATTTTATAGGATTGGACTAATTAAGTATACATTGTAAGTGTACTGTGTATTTTATCGTATCAGATATCTTTTCCATTCTAAAAAAGGAAGGAGGAATTCTCCTTCCTAAATTATTTTCTTACTTAATAAGGGCCGCGGATATGATCAGTTACTTCTGCTTGATAAAATTGCTCTAGGTTTAAAAGCTCTTCTTTAGAAAATGAAGGAACTTTCAACGCTTCTAAATTATCCTCGACTTGTTTTACTGTCTTAAACCCTGGGATTACAGATGTGATGTCTTTATTATCCAAAATCCATCGTAGTGCTGCTCTTGTCATGTTCCCTCTGTTTTCAGTGATCCAATTAAGCTTTTGACTTAACTCTACGCCTTTTCTAAATTCTACACCAGCAAATGTTTCTCCTACATTGAATGCTTCTCCGTTTCGGTTAAAGTTTCGGTGGTCATCTTCTTCAAATGTAGAAGCTTCATTAAACTTTCCAGTCAATAATCCACTTGCCAACGGTACTCGTGCTAATAATCCGACACCCTTTTCTTTTGCCAACGGGAATAGTTCTTTCATTGGCTTTTGTCTAAATAGATTAAAAATGACCTGGAGGGCCTTTGTGTTTGAGTTCTCTAAACAATACATTCCTTCCTCAACTGTTTCAACGCTAACTCCATAGTGTCGGATTTTCCCTTCCACTTGTAGCTGATTCAACACTTGGAAGACCTCACCATTTTTCAGAATTTCTAAAGGTGGGCAGTGTATTTGATATAAATCGATACGTTCCCTATTAAGTCTTTTTAAGCTCGCTTCACATAGTTCTCTAACTGACTTTTCGGAATAGTTTTTAGGGTCAAAAATATCCTTAGATCGACAGAATTTCGTCGCAATATAAATGTCATCTTCTTTTCCTTTTGTTGCTTTTGCTAACAATTCTTCACTATGCCCATTACCATAGACATCTGCTGTATCAAAAAAATTTACTCCTGCATCCATTGCTCTATGTAAGCCTTTTAACGCCTCTTCATCATTTGTTTTTCCCCAAGCCCCGCCAATTGCCCAAGTTCCAAAGCTAAGTTCGCTAATCTTAAGCTCGGTGTTACCTAATCTGCGATAATTCATCTTTTCACCTCATCTAAGTTTAATAGTAGTACCCGTTTCTATTGATTTATAGCAAGTCTCAATAATCTTGATTGTTTGAAAGCTTGTTTGTACCAATTCTTCATCCAACCTGCCATCCAAAATGGCCTTAGAAAAGTAATCAATTTGATTGACATAAGGGTCTGCCAAGATGCTCTCGGTCTTTGGATTATTACCAACTTTATCAATTCGTATAATACCTTCCCCTTGGGTAACGTCAGGTCGGTAAGCTCTTGGAACCGTTATTTTTCCTTCTGTTCCAATAATCGTGTATTCATGTTTAAACGGCTTTTCAAAACTACATTCAAATAATGCCTGGACACCATTATCATATACAAGCCTTCCATTTGCTGTGAGATCTACTTCCTTAAGGTTGGCCCAAGCTGAAACTTCTTTTGGCAGTGACTCTAAGAGTAAAGAAAATGTATGAATGCAATAGCAACCAACATCAAATAGGCTCCCCCCTCCAAGACTTTTATCAAGCCTTATATTAGGGGAATGTTGATTTAGTTCGAACGAAAAGGTCGCCTCAATTTGTTGAACTTCTCCAATTACACCTAGTCTAATAATTTCCTTTACTCTTTCATGCTGTGGATGAAATTGATACATGAACGCTTCCATAAATAGAACATTGTTTTTCAGGCATACTGAAACCATTTCTTCTAGACTCTTCTCAGACAGGCCAGCTGGCTTTTCACACAGCACATGCTTTCCTTTTGCAGCAGCCTTTTTTACCCACTGTTCATGCATGCTATTGGGTAATGGAATATACACTGCATCAATTTCATCACAATCAAGTAATTCATCATAGCTTGGGTAGATCGTAGGAATACTGAAATTTCTAGCGATAATTTCAACAATATCATTTCCACTGCCGATTGCTATAATGTCTGCATATTTCGAAGCTAACGCGGCAGGAATAAATGCCTCTCGTGCAATATTCGCTGTGCTCAGTACTCCCCATCTTACTTTTTGCATTTATTTAACTCCCCCTTCTAAACAAGTATTACCCTAGTTGAAAAGAGTATTTTGTCTTCGTTCTATACGTAGCATTTGCTTCTATGATAAAGGAAGAAATTCTATTAGGCGGTTTTTGTGTTTCGAGACATATTCCTAAATAGTTTTCAGACTGTCTACCTCGAATCAAGAGGTTTTCCCCTAATGAGTTTGCTGTATATAATACAACAGCTGGCTCATCTGTTTCTATAACTAACTTTCTCCCACTCTTTCGATCTAATAACTCTATTTCTTTTTCATTATTGGTGCTTAGCAGAAAAGGGTGATCATACCCACCACCGACAAGCTCTATTTGTGGATCGTTAGAAACAACGCCTCTTTTAATAGAGGAGCCTTGTCTAAAATCAAATACAGTTCCTTCGGTTAGTATTTCATTGCCCGATGGAATAAATGATGAATTCAACTCAAGATACCTGTCGCTTTTTAACGTTAACTCATGGTCTAGTATAATTCTCTTCAAATTCCCACTTAGGTTGAAATACGTATGATTTGTAAGATTTACGATTGTCTTTTGATCAGTATTTGCTTCATAAGAGATTAATAACTCATTGTTTTGATTGATTGTATACGTAACACTGATATTGAGGTTCCCCGGGAAACCCGCTTCACCATGTGGACTTGTGTATGAAAAGATGATATCCACTTCATTCTCTCTTATTTTTATAATAGAATTCCACACAACCGTATCTAATCCGTTCGGTCCACCGTGAAGATTATGTTCGCCATTATTTCTGGAAAGAGAATACATATTTCCATCGAGTTCAAATGATGCATTTTCAATTCGACCTGCATTTCGACCAATGATACACCCAAAGTATGGGGATTGATCTACGTATTCGTCGATTGTGTCAAACCCGAGTACAATTTCTTCTATATTACCTTCATGGTCTGGCACTTTAATACTCGTAATGATGCAACCATACTCAATACAAGTAAATTCCATTCCCTTCTTGGTTGTGACCGTATAAGATTTAATTTCTTCCCCATTTAAAGACCCAAAAATCTTTTCTGTCACATTCATTTCCTAGGCCTCCCTCCGAGTAATGCCATCGATCAGTAACTTTACTATCTATTACATTTTTCTGAATTTTTTCAAGCCCTGACTAAGGTCCTTCGTATTTGCATAAACCAATTTATATAAATTAAATAACTCATTATATTTCTCGACATTTTCTTTTATAGGCTCAAACGTTTTATCATAGCTTACAAAGTCACTAGCACATTCTTCTAATGAGCCGTACCAGCCTACACCATATGCGGCAATTATTGCTGCACCCATTGCTGCTCCTTGCTCATTTTTTAATTTTATGATTTTTGCATTAAATACATCTGCTTGAATTTGAAGCCACGTATCATTTTTGGCTCCGCCCCCAATAGAAATAATTGTATCAATTGTTTTACCGCTTTCACGGAATATATCAATTGACTCACGTAAAGAGAACGTAATACCTTCAATTACAGCACGTGCAAAATCAATTCTTTTATGAGAAGCATCCATACCAATAAAACTTCCACGTATGATTGAATCAGCATGTGGAGTTCTTTCTCCAACTAAATAAGGTGTAAATAAAAGTCCATTCGCACCAATTGAAACATTAGCCAAACCATCTAATAAAGATGTAAACTCCTCACCACGAGCAAATGTGTCTCTAAACCAACTCAAACTATGTCCAGCAGATAGCGTGACACCCATCGTGTAAAAAGCATTTTCTTTACTATGATTGAAATAGTGAACCTTCCCTTGGAAATCACGATCATTCGTCTCCTCGTATGAAAGAACAACACCTGACGTACCAATACTGCAGAGAGTCTTACCTTCTGATAAAATCGATGAACCAACTGCTCCACACGCATTATCAGCTCCACCCGCAAAAACCTTTGTAGTTGTCGTCAAGCCAGTCACACTCGCAAAGGATTCAGTAACTGTTCCAACACATGCAGTAGATTCAACTAACGGAGGACAAAGTTTCTTATCAAGACCAACTAACTTACAAATTTCGTCACTCCACTTTTTCTCTGCTACATTTAATAGCAAGGTACCAGCGGCATCTGAGTACTCCATATGAATTTCATCTGTCATTTTAAAGCGTAAATAATCTTTCGGTAGCATAAATGTTTTTGCTTTTTCCAATGTTTGTGGTTCATATTGTTTTACCCAAAGAAGCTTAGGCAATGTAAATCCTTCTAAGGCAGGGTTTTTTGTAATATCCAGAAGTTTTTCTTCACCTACAAGCTGATAAATTTGTTTGCATTGCTCTGTAGTTCTCGTATCGTTCCATAGAATAGCATTACGTAATACCTGTCTGTTTTCATCTAGTAATACTAAACCATGCATTTGCCCTGAAAAACTAATCCCTTCAATAGATGAAACATCACCTTCAAATTTTTCAACAAGCTCTTTTAAAGCTTCTGTTGTTTTTTCAATCCATTCATTAGGATTCTGCTCACTATATCCATCCTTTTCCTGAATTAATGGGTATTCTTTCGAAACTTCATCAACTATTTCGCCACTTTGATTTAGCAATACAACTTTTACAGCACTCGTACCTAAGTCGACACCTATAACAAATTTCATCTCTTTCACCCTTTATAAGATTTTAGGAAAAATGCTGGATTACAGTATGTAGTCCAGCATTTGTTGTCATTATCCGCGATATGCATCTAATAGATATTGGTTTAAGATCATTTTTAAGTTTTCTTGTCTTCCAGACTTATTTGTAATTCTATCTAAGCCTAGTGCGTATTGTTCTAGCTTTTTAAAATCAGTCTTTCCTTCGACAATTTCAAGTCCGATTCCCTCTGTATAGCTTCTATAGCGGTCTGCAACAAAATCTTCTAAGACTTTATCGTCAATCATCTTTTGTGCTACCTTCGTTCCAACTGCAAAGCTATCCATTCCAGCAATGTGTGCTAGGAATAAGTCTTCAGGATCAAAAGAACCTCTTCGAACCTTCGCATCAAAGTTTAACCCACCTGAACCGAGACCATCATTTTTAATGATTTCATACATAGCCAATGTTGTAGAATACAGGTCTGTTGGGAATTCATCTGTATCCCATCCTAGTAATGGATCACCTTGGTTTGCATCCACTGATCCTAACATTCCATTTATACGTGCTACATGTAATTCATGCTCAAATGTGTGGCCAGCTAGTGTTGCATGATTAGCTTCGATATTGAATTTGAAATGATCTTTTAAACCATAGGATTGTAAAAATGCTAAACCAGTAGCAACATCAAAGTCATACTGATGCTTTGTTGGCTCTTTTGGCTTTGGCTCGATTAAGAATTGTCCAGTAAAGCCAATTTCATTAGCGTAGTCTTTTGCCATATGGAAGAAGCGTGCTAAATTGTCTAGTTCAAGTTTCATGTCCGTATTTAGCAATGTTTCATACCCTTCACGTCCACCCCAGAAAACATAGTTCTCTGAACCAAGCTCCTTACCAATTTCCAAGCCTTTTTTTACCTTTGCTGCAGCATAAGCAAATACATCTGCATTAGGAGATGTTGCCGCACCACTTAACCAGCGAGGGTGTGAGAACATGTTAGCTGTATTCCATAAAAGTTTTGTTTTGCTTGTCTTTAAATATTCCTTAATCATTGCAACAATTTCATCTAAATTCTTATATGTTTCCTTTAATGTATCTGCTTCTGGTGCCACATCAAAGTCGTGGAAGCAAAAGAATGGAACATTCATTTTTTCAAAAAATTCGAATGAGGCTTCAACACGAGCTTTTGCTAAATCCATTCCAGAAAACTTGTCATACGGTCTTACCATTGTACCTTGACCGAACGGATCTGACCCTTCACCTGTAAAGGTATGCCAGTATGAAACAGCAAAACGTAAAAACTCTTCCATTGATTTACCATTAATTTGTTCTTCAGGATTATAATATTTAAACGCATACGGATTCGTTGAATTTGGACCTTCATATTTTATTTGATTCACTTTCTCAAAATAACTCACCTGAGCATTCCTCCATTAATTTGAAATATGAAATCGTTTACACTCTGTACAAAATGAATTATATCAGGGTATACTTAGTTTGTCTAGAGAACGAACTAAGTATTTCTTGCTTAGTTTTATAAAGAAATAAAACAATCCCTCTTCATTTCTGCGCGATTATAGTATGTTATAAATATGACAAAATAACAGAAATTATTTGGCTAAGGAGTAAAGACAATGACTTGGAATCAGCAAGTAGTGAAAGCAAACAACAAGCAATATATATTGCAGATGATTAAAGCACAGGCTCCCATCTCTCGAGCTGAGATTGCCAAGCAGCTAGGGTTAACCAAAGGAACTGTTTCCTCTCTTGTAAGTGAACTTATAGACGCAAATCTTTGCTATGAATCTGGCCCAGGTGAATCTAGTGGCGGCAGACGCCCTGTCATGTTGTTGTTCAATGGGAAAGCAGGATTTTCAATTGGAATAAATATAGGAGTAAACTATATTTTAGGAATTCTCACTGATCTTAATGGAGAAATCATTTCCGAACAAAAAAAGACAATTAATAAGGGAACTTATGAAGAAGTCATGAAGATTGTGTCACAAATCATACATTACCTAATAGGTTCAAAACCAGATAGCCACTATGGTGTAATAGGGATAGGCGTCGGGGTTCCTGGAATTGTAAATAAAGAAGAGGAAGTGTTATTGGCGCCAAACCTGGGCTGGAAAAATATTAATCTAAAAAAAGAACTTGAAAAGGAATTTAACCTGCCAGTCATCATTGAAAATGAAGCAAATGCAGGAGCATATGGGGAGAAAGTATTTGGGGCTGGAAGGGAAACTGATAACCTTATTTATTTAAGTGCTAGTATCGGGATTGGTGTCGGGTTTATTTTCAATAACCAGCTTTATCGAGGAGCAGAGGGATATTCAGGTGAAATGGGACACATGATTATTGAGGCTAACGGTAAGGATTGTACCTGTGGAAGCCAAGGTTGCTGGGAGCAGTATGCTTCTGAGCAGTCTCTATTAAAATCAGCCCAGGCACTATTACAAAGTAAAAGTGACATAACTCTAGAATATTTAATAGAGGAAGCAAAAACATCTCAAGAAATACGTGCCCTGTTTACTAAAATTGGTCATTATTTAGGAATAGGCATTAATAATATTTCTAATACATTTAATCCGGAGCAAATTATTATCGGCAATAGGCTTGCAATGGCAAAGGACTTACTAATGGATTCGATTACTGGTTTTGTTAAGTCGAATACTCTCAAGCATAGTAGATCTAGCCTAGAAATTCAGTTTTCAGACCTTTCCATTTACTCTTCAGCCTTAGGTGTTTCAGCTCAAACAATCGAAGCATTTCTTGCAAACACTTTGTTTGAGCAAACCAATTAGAAATAAAAAGAAAGACCCCTTACAATTTTAAAAGGGGTCTTTTACATGTAAAAATTTATTGAGGCTCATAAATAAAATAGTCAAAATCTGCTGCTTGTTTACGACCAGAAGTATCTTGACACTGCATTCCAACAAAGGCTCCTGTAAAAAAGCCTCCGCCTTGGATATAATCATCCGACAGTTTATACGATTCAAAACTAATCGGTATCACCTTCCAAGTTTCACCATCAAAAGAGTAAGAATATTGATATACATTTGTTTTCACTTCAACACGAATGTAGACATACTCCACATCTTCAGGAAGGACAATCTCATTGCCACGTAGTGGTTGACCAAACGTAAAGTTATCACAAGTCATAAGTTCAAGGATTCTTCCCTTTTCCTCATTCCATGAAATTTGACATGATGTCCAGTTTTGGGTGTTATAATAATTCACTAACCCAGCAGATTGCTGGAATGTATCGGGATTAAATTTCACTTTGGTTTCAGCAATAAAATTAAAATGTTGCCAACGTCTTGCAACAAAAGCTTGAGTAAACTTAGAAGTTAATGACTCTCTTCCATAAAGGCGAAGATGTCCAGGATTGTCTGTTAGGGACATAATATCCTCATTTAACGGAATACGTAATGACTGAAAATGTGAATTTAACTCTTCTGAATTAAAATCATCTTTTTCGGGATAGTCACTCTCCCACTTCACTTCAGGAATATTTGGCGCTTCTATTTCAAGTGAAGGTTGGTTTCCTCCTACTACATACGGCCAATGATTTTTCCATTCTAACCGTTGGATCGCTGTTTCTCTCCCTAATGGACAATAACCACGAGGATCGAGTAAAGCTTTGTTTTCATCAGGTAATGGACGACCGGTTAAGTGTACAAGGAACCATTCATCCGTATGTGTTTGAACTATCGAAGCATGTCCTGCTTTTTGCAGAGGGTTACGCGGATAAGGAAATGATGTAATTAATGGATTATCCGGATGCACTTCATACGGCCCTTCAATGCTTTTTGATCTAGCTATAGTTGCACAATGGTCATACTTTGTTCCACCTTCGGCTGTTAACAAATAGTAGTATCCATTAAGTCGATAAAGGTGCGGTGCTTCGGTTAACTTAACATCTGTTCCTTTAAAAATAATTCTAGGCTTCCCAATAAGCCTTTGTTGTTCAGAGCTATATTCTTGTAGAGCAATTCCATAGAACGGATGGTTGCCAACACGATGATCCCAATTCATGTTAACTAAGTATTTCTTTCCATCCTCATCATGGAATAATGAAGGGTCAAAGCCTGAACTGTTTAAATAAATAGGATCCGACCACTTACCATCAATTGTTTCACAAGTTGCTAAATAATTATGGCAATCCTTCCAATGACCTTCCGTTACCTTTACATCTGTGTAAATTAAATGAAACATCCCATCACTATAGGAAAGCTGTGGTGCCCAAATTCCACCTGAATCAGGATTACCCATCATATTTAATTGACTTAATCGATTTAAAGGTCTTGAAGCTAACCGCCAATGTTTTAAATCCTTAGAGTGGTATATACCGACTCCAGGGAACCATTCAAATGTTGATACAGCAATATAATAATCTTCCCCAACACGACAGATACTCGGATCAGGATTAAATCCTGGTAAAATAGGGTTTGTAATCGTAGCCATGAGTGCCTCCTTAAGTGCCTATTTATAAGAATGTGTTCAGAGTTTTCATAAATTAAAGCGCTATCATTCTGAAGATACCACGTATTAGTATGAACGGCAACGCAATAATCAACCTCTATAGTATGTTCTAAATATAGTGTACTTTTATCTATTATTTAGTCTATTTTGGCTTCAATAAAAATAGGGAGAGGAGTCTTACTCTGAGAATTTTGATACTTCGAGTCAATTTGGTAAGCTGAAACTTACAATCCAAATCTACTAATCCTGTCTTTTAAAAAACGATAGACTACTTTTACTCTATCCTACATTCGAATAGACCTTGTGTTGTGAGAATTAAAGAAGTAAGCATGGTCCCAATTTTACGCAATATGCCTCATTTTCTCACTTTTCTACAAAAAACATAGAAATAGCACCTAAGCCAACATGCGTCCCAACTGATACTCCCATTTGCATAATATGGATATCCCCAGAGAAATCAGTATCCAATTGAAGTTTGGTTTTCAAATTTTCAGCAACTTTGATATCCGATGTATAACCTATTATGATAAAGTCTGTCATTTCTTCGTTATTTCTCTTGATAAACTCCTGTGTGTAATGCTTAAGAACTCTTTTTAATCCTCTTTCCTTTCCAACTATAGCTCCTTTTCCATCCTTCATAGACATAATTGGCTTTAGCATTAGGATTTTCCCTATTAAGGCACTTGCATTAGTAAGCCTGCCACTCTTTATTAAATGATCTAAGTCATCCACTGATAGAAAATGCTTTATCTTTTTCTTATAATTTTCATTGAAAGCAACTATTTCTTCAAACGATGCTCCCTGTTCCCTCATCATTGCACTTTTCATAACCAGCCAACCGCTACCGTGGCTCATACATTTTGAATCGACTACATGTATCTTAACGTTTGAATCCGGACTTTCCTCGAAGAAATAATCCTTCGCTATTATAGCTGATTGATATGAACCGCTTGTTCCACTAGACATGCATATACATAATACTTCCGTATTACCAGCCTCAACAGCCTGTTTGATTATTTTCAAATATTCGGCTGGACTTGGCATACCTGTGGTCGGAAATTCAGGAAGTGCTTCCATCATTCCATAGAACTCATCCGGTTGGATGTCTATCCTGTCTTTATAAATTTTTCCCTCTATATTTATGGATAGAGGTGCTATGCTGATATCGTACATTTCCAGTACTTCATCAGATAAATCGCATGTTGAATCAGCCATAATTTTTATCATTTATATCCTCCAAGATTATATTTCAACTTTATTAGGATTTCCTTAGAATCATGTTTTTCGTAATTATTTGTGGTATGGTTCACCGTGATGTATCTAAATGAGGTATTTATATTTATTTTCTAGCCTTTTTTCTAATTCCCCTATAGAAATCAAAGACACTTTGACCTACCTGTGTTGCAAGACTACTAATAAACCCCATCTTTTGAGTTGATATCCATGTATTTATGTCCATATCTTGTGTAGTAGTTGACTTCCAATATCTCCATAAAGCTATATTCTCCGGAGAAACTCTCTTGATAAAAGCATCCTTTTGGTATTGGGACCAATTATTTTTCTTTAAGCGGGAGTTGGGCAATAACGAATTCACTGAATAGTAACGACCAGACTTATTCCCATAAGGTTTCAGTTGGCCTATCCACCACGATTCGTATATATCCCTTGATGAAAAGTCTGTGAACTCATATAACCTTACTTTATAATAATATTCCCACATTAAAGATTTGCCCTTTCCATTAAAATGCCTTTTAATTCTACTTTCGTATTTTCTCCTTCTACGTGGACGGCCAACATTTTTGTGTGAATCTCCAAAAGGTGCGGTTTTTCCGACATACGCTACATTACCGGCTTTGTCAAAAAACACATAGATACCAGCACTGTTTTTCCAGCGATTGTTATTAACCATTTCACGATCCCAATGATAGATTTCTGTTATATATTTTGGCCTTTGTATTCTTGTTTCATTAATTAATATTGACATGGGATCTATACTTACTTTTGACAATAAACTTCCTCCGCTCAATTTCGACTTATTTTCTACCAAACCAATAGTCTGGCTATAAAGGCTTTAAGTGAATGCCTGTTATCATATTTGGATTAATTATCTGTAGGCTTACTTGGTCACCCTTATTCAACTGTAGTAATTTTTAACTCAATTTTATCCTCATATTTTTGGGTAACACCGTAGATCGTATATGATTCATTTGTATTTATATAGGGCACTTCTGTGTTCGAATAGATAATAGCATTAAATGTAAATCCATTAACTTCTAACTTGAGAAACTTATTCCCACTTGATTTTTCATAAAAGAATTCTTTTACTACTGCACTTACCTTTACATAATTATCCGGACTTTCAAATGCTTGTTCTATATTAATATTTGTGAATGGACTAACATCAGATTCGATGGTGTAATTATCATCTGAAGATACTAATGTGTCATTATCCAAATAAATACTGCTATAGACTGTCACAATTATCAAACCCACAATAATTAACATGGCTACTCTAAAGAAATTGGATTTACTTCTTTCTTTTACTTCTTCTACTGTGGTTTCTATATTAACTTGTTTTTTATCATTAATTTGAGTACTATTAATTCTTTTCTGCTCTTCAATTAGCATCTTTGTAGTTTTAGCTAACTCTTTTAACTCACTTGCTGTTCTTTCTATTTCTTCAGAACGAATCATTAGGTCTATCTCAGAATCTGATAATCTTTTATTAGTAAGTCGGATTTTACTCACTATTTTATCGATTAAATGTTCTTGCAAGCCATAAGGTATAAATTTCGTGGCATTAGCTAGTCTACTATCTAGTTCGGAATTCAACTCATCTCTAAATAAATGAAATTTAAAAAAGTCTTCGGCATTTCTACTGTCCCAGTTTTTTGTGTATTTAAGTACATCACTTTTGATAAAACCATACTGGATTGTAACATACCCTATAAGTTTATGTGGATCTCCTATATACGAGTGGTTGGATAGTAGATAACCTTTTAAGTCATCTACATGTTTCCTAACTTGTTGTGTTGGATTGCTAGACTTATTTAGGACTGTAAACGTTCCATTCGTCTGCACATTTTTAATAGTATGTATTGACCAGTTCTTAACTTCTACTAATCGAAACCCATATCTCGGAGATATTATTAAGAAATCTGGCTCATATTTACCTATTGTGGGTTGTGCAATAATAAACGTATCCTCAGGCAAGTATTTTGCTAATAGATCACCGACACTTAATTCACCTTTAATACCTTTTATTTCGTAATTGGTTCTACTAGATACTTGATCCAAGATATCCAGTAGTCTATCTCTTCCAATGAATTTGCCCATTTAATACCACTACTCCTATTCTTGTGGAGCTATTTAAAACCCATTAAGGTACATCATTATTTTATCAGAGTATGGAAAAATTTTTTACAAATTTTTTCAAATGCTGCACTCGCACCCTTCCCATAGAAAAACTTCCCACTAGCATAGCTTATTTTGATTGAATTTTTTAACTAGAGTTGTGTTTCTGATAAATTACAAATCTTTCTGAATAATATATTTAGGTCCATGGCAATTATATATTGAAATAAATTAAAAAAGGAGAAGAGGAAATCATCATCAGACGATTTCTCTTCTCCTTTAAATGTGAACCTATTAATCAAACTGTTATTAAGCTGAATTTGTATCGAATCTTTTTTTTCTATTTTTTATTGTCATTTTACTAATAAGTAGATGCAGCAAGTGCTTCTTCTGTTCAGCACCCTATTGTAGTTTGTTCATCTACCAGAACTCTTTAAATATGAACCTAATCTCCATTGATTCCACTGATTCTTTTTTTCTGCTCTGCCAGGAGCAACACAAAAGTCATTTATCACTGTAGCATCACCCAGATAATCAAAAGGAAGTGCATCTTTATTTTGATTTACATATTGAGCAATAAATTCCCTTGCAACAGTTATACCCGTTAATTCATCATTTATTAACTCAATTTTATCTCCAAAGATTTTCTCAACTTTATATGGTTTATTTGTTTTACTACCTGTTATAACAAAATGAAGTTCATCACTCTTATTTATATGACTAATTATTTCTTTAGGCATTCCTGATGAACGTCTTTTAGACTTAAATTTACTTTTTAATATTAAAAAGTTTTGTAATAAATAATTAAGAACTTCATCATCTGTTTTAATTTTAGCTAAACTCCCCATAACGTTATCCCATGTAAGACGAATAACTTGAACATCTTCCTTATCTACCAATCTTTTATGTGCTGAAATCTGTCCTTCATCCAAAACTCCTCTTATTTTGAACTCAATAAGCAAATTGAAGTTTTCTCCACAAATCCATGCATCTGGTATTGAGCCGGAATTATCCTCTAACTCCGAATGGGTTAGACCACTTTTATATGGTGCAATGCCAATAACATATTCATATTTTTTAGGTGATTGAGGACAAAATTTCGTTCTTGTGTGTATTGATAATGAAGAGTATTGGAAATCATTTGATTCTTGCGGTATTAATCCCTTAATAAACTGAGGTAAAACTAATTGGCATTTATAATCTAAGATGCACATTAAAATGTGTGTGTAATGGTCTTCCTCTTGACCCTGATACTGAAAGATGTTCAATTCTTTCACTCCTAAAATAGCAGTTTCACGTTTACTTCCCCAAAGGATTAAAGACATTTTGACAATTACCAATAAAAGTGTATTTTGCCTTATAGAAATTCTATTGTATTTCAAAAAGAGGAAGAGGAATCAATAAATAATTTGATTCTCTTCCCCTTGTCTATAAAATGCTTTAATTATTACATTAACCCTAAATCAGAAAACTCTATTCTTTAATAGGAAGATTTGATTTGGCTGATAGTTGAATAATTTTATTATGAAGCTTGTCTATCTTATTTCCTTGATCAATAGCCTTCAATTGCTCAACCTTAGCTTTTTCCAATTCTAACAATTCATATTTAGTCATGGCTTTCCCTAAGCGTGTTATTTTTTTTCTATCACTCTTTAAATCTCCATACGATACTTCATTTGGTATTACACTCAATCCATGTATTTTTTGAAATAAACTTCTAGCAATCATAAATATTGATTCTAGATCCCTTCCAATTTCACTAAATCGTACCCCTCTGTCTAATTCATCTTCTCTAAAATTATTTTCATTGAAGTAGAAATTCAGGTTTTGTGAATATCCATCACCGACTAATTCAATATAATCAATATATTTCTCGTAAAATACTCGTTCATTTTCAGTTAAAATTGATAGTAAAACTGCTTCAAATTTATTAATGTTAATTTCACCTTTTTGTTCTAGCAATGGGCTTCAACTCCTAATCATATGATTTGTACTAGTATTTTAGCACCATATTCTACTAGAAATCTGGCGAACCAAGAAAAATAAATTGACTAGTTTTGTTAGTTTTTGTAATTAGGCTCTCTCCCATAACTCTTTTATTTTTCCTTACAAATTAATCACAGTATAATGTTTTCAAACAATCCAATAATCTAAATATTCTATATTTATCTTATCACCAACTACTCGAGGATTAATAGATGTCTAGCCTTTTAATATATAAGACCTCTCCAAAAGAGCTAAAGTTCCTCATAACCGTATTCCTTAAATAAGGTTTCTAATCGTTGCATGATATAGTCATGTGCACGTTCTGTTACCTGAAGATGTGATTTTTGTCTATGTGTATAAATTATTTCATTAAAGTTTGATTTTGGATTTGGATACAAGTCAGTTTGTAGTTCACGAGCAAGCTCCCTGAGTGTAATCCCTTCTTTAATAGGAGCTTTCAAAAACTGTCCTCTCGTTAATTCTACAAAGTAAGGGTATCTTCCTCTTCTATTATTTGAATTAAAAGGGGCATTATCATCGACAATATTCTTTTCTTTGAATCCTGATGTTATTGCATAACCTACTATTATCGGAGTTCCTTTGTCTTCTTTATCATTGCTTACCATAGTCATAAACAATAACTGACCATCTTTTATTCCAGAAGGAGCCTTTGGAAAGAATGTACGCCTTCTATGTTCCTTTTTCCGCCTTTCGAAATAGGTTACGTCGTTAGGAATACGGTTTTCACTGTTACCTTCAAACTTTAACCATATACCCGTGTTTCTTTTTCGGACTTGCATTTCATCTTCTTGTTTTAAAATTTCCTCCAAAATGTCTTTTTCTTCTTTAATTTCTAATGTCTGGTCAACTTGAAAATCAAGTTTCGCTCCCCACTTAACTTGGTTTGGCTGTACTATAACCGGCGACTCATTTTTCCTTGGTTTCTTTTGTGAATGTGCTCTTCCTGTTACAGCATCATCACAATAAGGTTTTTCTTTGGCAATACGATCTAGGGTTATCTCCCAATCATCATCATTCATGATGTCATTAAGTAAACCTTCAAAATAATTATTACACTCCTTTGAGAACTCAGGCTCATCTTCCATAAAAATACCAAACTCATGATTTTTATAGAAGCCATTGAAGGTAAAATTAGCAGACCCCATTATCACTGACTCACTATCAAATATGTAAAGCTTCGTATGAAGATCTTGAAGCGCAAACATTTTCACGCCTGCCTTTTTAAGACACTCTAAACCAGCAATGCTGCTTACTCCTTTTATAAAATCTTCTCTATCAAATCGTGTAATTAATACACAGTCTAGTTCACTTTCAGTCTCCTCGATAAAGTTCACTAAGGCTAATGCTGTTTTGTAACCAATAAATGGAGAAATAATTCGAATTTGTTTTTTAGTTGTATCTAATAATGAGAAAAACGTGTTTCCAAAATTCTTGTCTAAGAAGCTAATCGGCATGTTTAATCCCCCTTTTTTTTACCATAGTTGAGATGTATATCTTTAACATAATATATACCAATTCTCAATTATTCCCTTACATTTTCCATAATAGGTTTTCTTTATTATTCTTTGTATTTTTTATCCTTTGGTACTACATACTTAGACAACTTAATTCCTTTACTCACTTCAGCAGCATATGATCGGTTTATACCTGATAAACGAACAATTTCAGTAGCTTTATAGTTATTTCTTAATATTAAATCTGCATATTTTACCCCGAATAGGTGAATTTGTGCTACTTGGTCTCCTTCAGGTGCATTAGAGTACATTTCGTTTAATTTACTAGCTAGAACATTGATATTCATCCTGAGATACTCTCCTTCATACCAAAACTTTTATAAACTTTTTTGTATAAGGGAACAAAGAATTCCCTTCAGTAACAAACTAAAAAAGGAGAAGAGAAATCACTTTAGATGAACCTCTTCTCCATTTCAGCATTAATTTTATGTCTTTTTAAGCTAACTACCTAATTTGTTTGGCTTTGTGAATCAATAATTTCCTCTTCTATTTCTGAAAACTCTGCATCAATAATATCTGGCATTTCCTTTTTAATAACATTTAAATCATTTTCTAAATCAGACATAGTATAATTTACCGATTCATGTAGAGATAACCTAAGTCGATTACCCATTTTTTTCATAGAAGCGTATGTTAATCCACCAGAAACAGCTCCACCCAAAACAGGAACTACCTTTGCCACACCCTTAGCAAATGTCTCTTTTGTTACTTTTATCCCTATTGCAGCAGCTATCTTTTTAATTATAGGATAATAGAACGTTTTAGTTAGTGCTTTTTGAGGCAACTTTTTTAATACTTGCTGCGATATCCTTGAAGAAAGAACTTTCAAGGCTGAGGCTGAACCGCCTACACCAAACATGACCCCAAGAAATAATATTAATTCCCCTCTAACTCTTTCTAAATCCAATTCATCGTCTTCCCACATATCTTTATATCCATAAAGATACGCTAACTCTTGAGCTAAACGTAATGCTACTCCAAAAAATTGTAGGGTATCAGCAGGTATTGTTGCTGCCATAGCTATCCCACCAGGAAGACCAGCAGCAAAAGAAGCTCCTGAGCTTTGAAGTGTGCGCCTTTCTATTAAAGATTTTGCAATTCTATTAATCTTTTCTGGATCTATCCCAGCTTCAATAGGCCCTTGTTCTAGAACTTTGCTTAATTCTTGGGAGCCTATTCGGTTTGCAAAAGTTTTTGCTAAAAATTCGTTTCGGTCAACTTTTACACCTGGCAGTTTCATTGCATTAGAAACAATAAGTTCAAGTGAATTAGTTCCTTCTACAGTACCTGACACAAATTACACCCCTTTTATCAACCATTAATAAGGAACAGTAAAAATCATTATATATCTATCTATAATTATACGAGCTATTTATACAAATTTTTACAGTATCGTCTGACAATTTACATCAATTTTCGACATTAGACATATTTTAGAAATCAAAAAATACCCTAACTTTCGCAAGGGTATAATTTTAAAAGTTTATTTACTAACTGGAATTTCGTTAATTGCTTCTATTAATTGTTGAGCATTCTCTTTAGAGTTTGTAGGAATTATAAACTTACTTTTTAGATTTGTAGTTATAATAACTTTATTGCTAACTCCAGTCCAAAAAGTGATTATTGCAAAGATAAAAAATAGTGGTTGAGCAAAACCTAGTATGATGAAAGTCAACCCTAGTAATATGTCAAAAAGATTTATTTTTTTCCTTACAGATAATTTTGCTATATTACTTAAGGGTAGCTTCTGATCTTTAGTCCTTCCAGGCACTAAGCCTAAATAGTGGTTGCGTCTTTCAATAAAAAGGTTAGGATTATCAATTGTAACCTTTGTTTTTATTTTATTTAGAGTTAAATAGCTTAAGTGCTTATCCCACTCAAATAATAGCTCTTTTGGAGTTGAATCTTTTTCAAGTGCTAAATTTTCCATAATTTTCTCCATTCAATATATACTGTTAAAAAGCTTAAAGATTTCGTTACTTTACTAGTTTTATTAGTTATGATCTATTGCATAATAAATTCACCATTCGAGTAGATATAGCTATCAAATAGTCCTTGTGAACCATATGGAACAGTAAGTGTATTCCCTTCTAGAATAATATCTGATTGAGCTTCACCATAAAAAACTGGCTCCAAAGGATTATCCCCGTATTCAAGTGCTACAAAATTATAAGAGAAAACCCAGTAGTAAGTTTCTACTAATCCATCACTTATAGCAACTACTACTTCGTCTGTTCCATCCGAATCGAAGTCATGCCCTGTTGCATATAATTCAAATCCTGGTAATAACTCTCCAAACTCATCAAAAGGGCTATAATCGCTTTCTGAGTCTAGGGCCAGGTTAAAAGCTGTATTTATGCTATTAATATGTACCTGAGCCTTTATACCATTAGGTGTATCAAGTCCCAAAACTATAGATTCTTGGGCCCCATCAAGAAAAACTGGAAAAGTCTTATCAGGTTCACCGTAGTTCCATCTTTCGAAATTCTGAAGTGAGATTAAAGATTCAGATTCAGTATTATTAACACTTGTATCTGTTACATCCTCATTAGTAAAAACATTATCCTCATAAATAGCTTTAATTAATTCAATTTTGGTTAACTCATTTTGTGGAACATCATTGAACTCTAATGCACCAATTTCAAAGCTGTCAACTCCTTCTACTACAAGAAATTGTAACTTTGCTTTTACCTTTTTTTCCATATAAAAGCAGTAGCCTGTAAATTCAACCACATGTTCTCCGGTCTCAGCTTCAAAGTATTTCCATGTAGGAGACGAAAAGAAACTATTAAATGCTTCTTCAATTATAATATCAGGGTAACTATTTAATTGCCCACCTTTAACTGAGAGTAAAAACTCATTATCCTTTGTTGCCTCAGCTTGTATTTTCTCCTCTACATCATTTGCTACTTTTTGAGCTGTCTCTTTCGCCTCTTCACAGCCGACAGTCAATAACATACTTCCGATAACTAAACTACCTAATATTAACCTTTTGAGTTCTAACACATTGATGCCCCCTCACATAATGCCTACTTACCTTGATTTTAATAAAGTAGGTATTTAATACCATATAATCTTACCATTTTCTTATCGACACTTTTCACACAACATTTCGATATAATTCGACATAATAAAAATTTGTAAAGCTATAATATCCATTTTTATGAAATAAAGTATGTCTTTTTCCATCGCCCCACCTAAATATTAAAGCAAACTAAAAAAGGAGAAGAGAAATCATCATCTGACGATTTCTCTTCTCCCTTAGCTGTAAAATGCTTTACTACCTCATTATTCATTTGTATTTGGATTGTATCGATATTCTTTCTGTCTGTTATCCTTATCTCCTTAATAACAAGTCGCAGCAACTGTTTTCTTTGTTCTGACGTTATAGCCTCCTTATAGTTACTTACGAAATTATTCATTACCTCCTTAACCATATTAAAGTCGATTTCTCTTGTATTACTTTGTCCTAACTGAAGCTCTAATGGTTGTATTCTATTCTTGAGTAAGGACATCTCAACATCTAGTTTGCCTAGGCGATCAATTAGATCGGTCTTGCTTATAACCTCATCTTCATAAAGTCCAAGCACTTTATCCTTCTTTTGTTGAATGGAGCCCAATTGCTTCTTTAATGATTGGTATTCATGCTGAATTGGAGCTGAGGATTCTTTTTGATCACCATTTAACTTCTTTACAACATCCTTAATTAGGAGATCACTACTTGCAAATTGTGCTACCTTATTAAGCACGTATTCATTAGCATAATCGACCCTTATGGTATTGGAATTACAAGCTGCCGTACCTTTGTTTTTCCAAGCACCACATGCATAATATTCCAATATTCTTTTAGTACCGTCCTTTCTTTTATTATTAGTTCTCGAAAGGACCATACCTGCACCACAAACAGGGCATTTCAAAATACCTGACAAGGGAAAATCACCACTATGAACCCTATTTGGTACCTCACTCCTGTTTTTTAGGATTAATTGGGCCTTATCCCAAGTCTCCATGGATATAATTGGTTCATGAAGCCCTTTTTGGATAATCGGCTGAGGATTTATATTATTTCTTCTCTTTGTATTCCAGTCTCTTCTCACATTGTAGCGTATATATCCTACATAAACTGGATTGGTGAGTATTGTTTTTATTGCATTTATAGAAAAGGTATTATTCTTTTTGGATCGGTGCCCTTGCTTGTTGAGGGTATTGGCTATGGATTTATAGCCATTGCCCTCGATATATAGTTGAAACATCCGCTTAACAGTTTGTGCCTCAGTCTCGTTAATCACTAACCTGGACTGTTTTCTTTTTCTGTTCTCACTTGGAATTTCAATATTATCGTAACCTAGGACTTGTCCACCATTCCACGAACCTTCTCTAGCCCTTGAAATCATACCCATTTTTACATTTTCAGCTATGTTGTTTCTTTCGAATTCGGATATGGCACCCAAAATTTGAAATTGCAATTTTCCAGAAGTTGTTTCAGTTTCTAGATTGGTCTCCGAATATGATCTAAAAGAAATGCCACTCTGCTGAAGCATATTATCAATTTTTAACAAATCCAGCATATTTCTAGCAAGTCGATTAGTTTTCCATACTAAAACCATATCGAACTTATTTTGCTTAGCTTCTTCTAATAGGCTTTTTAGTGCGGGTCTACCCTCTATTGATTTACCACTAATACCTCGGTCGGCATATTCTTTATATACTTCATAGCCGTGCTGATCACACCATTCCTTTAGTAATCTCAACTGTTCATCAATACTGTAACCTTCGACAGCCTGTTCAGTGGTTGAAACCCTAGCATAGATAGCAACCTTTTTCAGACTACTACTTAGATCAAACTGTATGTTGTTATTGTCACTAAGGTATTGGTTTATTCCTAGATTGTAATTATTCATTTTTCTTCTCTCCTTCTAATTCATCCTTATCTGTATTTTGTAATTCCTTCATTAAAACATAGTTAGTTACCATTTCCGCTAATAGGCTTACTAGAATTTTATATTCGGGATTATATGAGGTAGATGCAGACATTACTGTTACTCTCCTTTTCATAATGTAAGGTTTTATATTCTAATTTATAATATATAAATAAAAATTCTGTTATTTCACTAGTTCCCTTAGACAGATTTTTGTGTTTTCACTTCCTTCACCCCCTCCCCTAATCAAGTTGGAGGACGCGGGGGGTTGGAACTACCGAAGATACCATATAGTTTAGGTTCAAATACTGCTAGTTGAACTAGGCCAGGCATTAGAAGGGGCGGAAAACTCTGTGTGCTTTAAGATTGTCCTTGGACCTTTTCCTTGATGTCATTATCTTTAAGGATGTTTGGGCTTTGCGGGCGATAACTTCAACAAATTTATTCTTAGAAATCTATTATTAGCAATCTATTAATTAGACAGGGGGGGATGGGTATTTTCTTTTCATTTTTCATCGCCCTTATTGCCCATCCATTTGCAATATATAAGTCTACCTTGGCAAGTAAGTTGGGCATTCTCTTTTCGATTCCGTCCCTGTATTGCCCCAAATGCCCCATTGTATTAATAACGTACTAGATTAATCCTTTGATTGTTGCACTAACAGGCTAAAACTACTTCTAAGTTTTATGATAAGGCTCAATTAATCCTAAAAAACCTAGTTACATATCAAATATCGACATATCATCTTCAAGCGTAATAGTTTGATTATTTTTTAGTTTTACTTCTGTAATATATCGATGATTTCCAGATTTAGAAGTATCAAATTGCATACTGTTATCCTTTAATGTATCCTTTACATTTTTAATAAACGATCTGGAATTTGTTGTTTGGTTCCCTGAAAACCCACTTTCTGAACACCAAAGTTCATATGCTCTTTTTAGAGAGGCATGGCTTACTCTATCAAGAGGATTACCTGTTACTATTATTCTCTCATCCACAAAACTTTTGATTGGATTTAAATTTTCGGTATATTCCGCTACTGCTTCATTAACCACTTTTGATTCCGAAAAATCGTATTTGTTATTTCGTAATCGCTTTAGGCCTTCTAATGCAAAGTTTAAAATACCAGACATTTCTGTCTTTAACTTTCCAATTAAATCTGGATCCTTTTCGTTCTTTGAGAATGAACGATTGAATGGCACGATTAAAAGTCGCCTCAAGAATCCATTACTTTTATCACGAGAGTAGGGTAAGTTGTTTAATGCAAAAACCAACTTACATATAGGTTGATACGTAAAACCAGGCTCATACTTTCTCTCAACACGAATAGGATCACCAGTAACAATCGATTTAAAATGTGTCGTATTTAGACCGTTTTTGTCTACTTCGTTCTCTGTTGCTAGGTTTATTAGTTTATCTACCAATTCAAATCTAGCAAAAGGTTTCTCTAGGTCCTGAATCGGTACGGAAGATACATTTTCTCTTCCACATAAATAGGTGATTATTTCTGCTAAAACACTTTTACCATTGGAACCACGCCCATACAGTAGAATTGCTTTTTGAGCTTTAGTCTCTGCAGTTAAACAGTATCCTAAAACTTCACCTATCAGGTTTATTCGTTCCTGATCGCCTTCAAAGACATCATCAAGAAATTGCATAAATTGTAGGCAATCCGCCTCAGGATTATAGGTAATAGGTACACGAACACTTGAGTAATATTTCTTATCATGCGGCTCAAGTTGAAAATTACTAAGATTAAACATTCCATTATTCAAATTAATGAAACCCTTGTTACTGTCAAGTTTTTCTACCCTAGTAGCCTCTACTTTTAATGCTTCTAGATACACATCTTCAAGGCTGCTAGTCCAAATATCAGGCTTATACTGATGAAGGATATTCCTTAACTTTCTAGATAGATTATTTCTATCTAGATAAACCCAAATACCATTATCGTAGGTGCAGTACCTGTCTCCTGCGGAGACATACACAATATCTAATTCCTGCAACAAGTGTCTTGCGTATATATTTCCATTAATCCCTTTAAACTCACCAGACTTTGTGAACTGGAATCCAATGTTTTCAAGTTTTGCTTGTGTCCAATTAGATATCGACTGTTTTTCCTGTGAAAGGAAAAAACCTGGACTGTTACTGATTTCCCCACTCTTATTTAATCTAATATCATTTTGAAAACATCTACGAATTTGGTCTTCTGAGCATTGAAGAGTACTACATCGGACCATACCATTTATTCGATTATTCCTTAGTAATTCTAGCCTCTTATCGCTGTCGCTATTATGCTTAAAAGAAGCTTTAGAGAAAATTTTAGCTGATTCATGATACCCTGCATTTGTTAATAGTGATATCCACTTGAACCAAGTATCGTTATCTAGCCCATTCTCTCTTTGTATATTCGTGTCTTCATCAAATGCTGGACATTTCGATCTTAGAGTAGCAAGCACCTCTATATCCGAGTGAGAATACCCTATTTGTTTTTTAGCTGTCTTCATTAAACTAATCATCCAACCTGGTGCATTAGAAATTTCTACATCAGATGGACCATTAATCCACTCATAGCCAATACCATTTTCCCCGACTGATGGAGGCATTATCGTCATTTGCCCTTCACCTAGTAATGCACACTCACTGTGCTTTTCAGTTTTATCTGTTTTAGTGAATTTTTTTAAATGAGTTTCATTAGCTGGAATGCGATATAAATATCGCATTCCACCACTCGGAGTTGAAAACTGTAAAGTTTCAGGTAGATCCCCTAGGCATAAATCCTTTAAAATTTTGTATCCACCTTCTCCTTCTACATCAATACCAACTTGATTACTTGAAGTTCCTAATACCATACCTATATTCATACCAGGGTACTTTTCTAACCACTCATTTATTTCTACATCAGTAGGTGCACCTCGGTATTTCCAATTTTTTATTAATGGTTTTTTTCCCTTACAAGGAAAAATAGGGAGGCCTAATTCTTGGTACTTTTTTAACCCTTCTGTTAATAATTTCCTATAAGTTGTTTCGTTCATAATTACAACTCCAAGTCATTAATTTAGGTAACAAATAATTTGCAAATTTTATAACTTATTTTCTAATCAAACTAAGTACTTCAATTGGTCCATGATTACCAAAGCAATCTTGATTAAATCTAGGTGAATAGTTAATTTCATCTGTTGGTACTCCTTTAATGCATGGTCCAGGGTCATCTCCTAGGGAACCTAATTGAAAGCCAATATTCCATTCACTTGGACAATAATCATTTAAATAATGACAAAAATCTACTATTAATTTTGAGTATTGAGTTTCATTAACAACTACTTGATATTTGTTATAACCCCAATCAATTTCATACATATCATCATGAATGATAATTCTTGTTGGTCTAATAGGTAGATTAGATAATTGGTCTACTAGAGTGTGACTAAACTCGATAACATCATTAAGTGATTCATTTGGGTTTATTGGAATATAGGCTGCCAGCCGATCTATCCCATTTAATCCATTAAAATGGTCCTCACGCATCTGATTTATCAAGTACTCTTCGAACATCCTTGTGTCTAAAAAGTTCTCTTCAATATTGGATTTAGCGATAACTCTACCTTTTATTTTGACCTTATAACCGTCCATATCTATAGGCTTTGTTTCATCCTGAAACGAGAAGTTAAGGCTAGTAGACCATTCATTAGGACTAACTCCCAATTTGCCAATTGTTAGCCTTAGAGCCACCTCTAATTCTTGATTTATTAAATGAACTTCCTCTAAATCCTTTATAAGATATGGATACGTTAATTCATAACTTATTTTATAAATTAAACCGCTATCAAGGATAATTCGGTTTTGTAATCTTTTATTAAAGTAAGTCTTTAAACCTTTATCAATTTCTTGACCAACTCGGTCTGTATCCATAGAATATGGACTATCAAAATATCCTTTTCTAAGTTGCATTGATATACCTTTAAGCTTAGCACCTCTAATTTCATTAGAAAGTGGACCATGGTGAAAGGTAACTGTTACATTTTTGTTTGACATAAAAATCCCTCCAAATTATTTATAAATTTTTTTTGTAGTTCGAGTACTTTCAACTCGTTTCTACTAGCTGTCTCCTACACTATTTATGATACGGCTCATACAACAAACAAAAAATGCACAAAACTAGCTTTGATTCGCTAGTCTTGTGCACAAACACTTGTTTCTATATTGTTTTTTTATTTCTCATGCCACTTTTCCTTTATTATTCTTTTAACAAACTTCCCATTCTTTCTGATAGCATCTAAAATAGGCTTGTAATAAAAATTCTCCGCTTGAAAAACCAATCTATCCTCTGCTGCATTTTTCATTATAAAATCAAAATCATTTTGTATTTCTTGTAATATTTCATTTTGAAATAACATAACCATTGATTTTCCATGTGAAGATGGTGTATAAAACATTTCATAAACTGATGACATTGTTTCTGAGTGATCTAGGCTATCTACCATGTCATTCTCTATATCAGCATGCTCTTCATCTAAGTATTCTTTGGTCTCTTTTAGTTCTTCAACAAAGTTTACATATTGTTTTTGACTAGGATTCCCTTCAAGTACATTAGTATTTCTAATTAAGAGCATCCACATACTTTTGCTTCCAATAGGTATTTTGTAGTCTCTTCCTGGTTTAAACTGTTCTAGATCTATACCCATTTGGTTACAAGCACTTTTAAAATTTTTCAAAGTTTTCCTATATGCTGTTATTTCATCCAGTTCTGGATATACTTCCTTAGCTACATCCTTCAGTGTGAGAGTTCCTCTATTTTCAGGAGTATTTCCATCCATTTCATTTTCCACTTTTTTATCTCCCTTCAGATAATTGGAAACCTCTATCTCTTTTATAGAGATAGAGGTTAACTTTATTTGAATTATTTATAATTATTAATAATCAGTCCTAAAATTACTTAATTTATTATTAATTCCTTATCACTTTTCTTTCCTGACTTTTGACCATTCAATCATTACTATTATACTCTTGTAACAGATATTCTTTAATACTTTCATTAACTAATTTTGTTATAGAGTCTACTTGTCCTTGTTTCTTCAATATGCGTATTATTTGATGTACGTCTTTTTCAAGATAGGTTGTTATTCTTACATGTGTCTCTGAAAAGGATTGTTTCTTTTGTTTTGTCTTTGGTATAAAGACTTTTCCATTGAGGTAATGTACTTGATGTTCGTTTATTTTTTTATTGTCATATTCTGTTACAACTTCTTCATACTCTTCATTTTCTAATTCTAGTTCTTCGCCCTCCTCTAGTACAATTTCATAGCCTTCTTCTAGTTCTGGTTCATCACTCCAAATAGCCTTACTTCGTTTTACTTCATCAAAAGCGCTTATATCAATATTACGCATTCTCCTAGAACCATTATATTCCATGGATAATTACTCCTTTTCATAGTTTTTGTATACATATCTGTAGATGCTATGTCTACATATCGCCATTAAAGTTATTAATTCCTACCCCTGTAAAGAGACAAGCAGCCTTGCTAGAATGTAATTTTCTTTATTAGACTAATCCATGATCACTTATTTCATTATTATAAAGTTGACGTTAACATCTACGTAAATGTATTATTTTACTGTTATTTGTACGTGTCTAAAATTAAAAAAAATAGGAAATTAAAAATAAGGCAATGCCTAATTAGATACATTTGCCTCAAAATCACATGTTTAGCTTTACTAGTAATCTTCTGGGACCAGGAACATCATATAATCATCTATACCCGAACTTTTTACAACAACTTTCTTCATTCATACTCTTTGCTTGCTATGGTGTGAGTGTTCAGGCTTCACACTTGGTTATTGGCATTCTTCCTGTAGTTAGTCCTTCACAAGTTACAAATTGAACAGTAATGACACTGATTCTCTTAAAATAAAAAACGCCATTTAATAACAAAGAATTCTTTTAATAGGTAGCCTAGTCTATCCTACCTAATAATTCTTTGTTATTAATGGCGTAGATTGTTCAGGCTATAACAATTAGGTATTGTATTGCCTCGCCTTCACAAAAGTTAGTCTTTCATATGTTCATATCAAACTTTCAGCTCTAAAAGGTGACACTATCATAATACTTGTCTCATTTATACTGCTTCTTTAAACGAATTGGCGTTTTTCAACTTTTTAGATAAAGTCTCCGTAATAGTTTCTCCATTTTTCACAATCACATATGTTGCAGCACCGCCTAAAGATAGGATTGCAACTCCAATTGCTGAACCAATAAAAATTGTTGGAACTTTACCTTTAATTATTAATTTCTTACCATTTAACTCCACATAGTAATCTTGATTGGTATTGTTGTTACTGCTATGAGTACTCATCTTTAATCTTCTCCCTTAATAATTATTTTAAGTAAATCCATTAACTTAGATGATTCTAGTATTGCCTTTACTACAGCACCAACTTTTGGGAGAAATGCCAGAGATGCAAATAAAGCTAATATAGCTAGTGCTAATGTTTTGGATGGAATCATTTTTCCTGACTCAATAGCAGTAATTGTCTGACGAGTTACTCCTACCCTTTTTGCTAAATCTTCTTGAGTCCACTTCATTGTTTGCCTTAAAATCTTCAAATTTTGACTTAGTAGCTCTGCTTCTTTTTCTTGTAATTGGGGAGCTCCCATATGGTCAACCTCCTATTAAAAATAGTATAAAGTAAATTATACCAAAATGCAATGTGAAATTGCATTTTGTTTGGTAGATGATAGTTGATAACTCTTAATAAATTTATTACAAAATTACAATGGTAATGATAATGGTATATTGTTTGTTTAATAAAGTACCTAAGTGAATTTTATAGATGTGTCTTCCGAAAGAAGATAAAAAGCATCTACATATTACCTCTTTATATGTTTGTGAAAAAAACATACTAATCTTAAATGGGGCACTTGCTCACTATGGGAGTAGGAGTTTAATCTGAATGAATAAGTTCTAACATTTATCTATTTCTTTTGGATAGGTTCACAATATTGTAGAGTGATACATCTATAAAAATGCAATCATTTGATCCTTCTTAATTTGTAAGAAAAAAAAGATAAAACTAGAATTGAGTACAAGCTCATCTAGGAGATGTAGCATCTCCAAAATGAGCTTGTGCGTTTATATTAGTAATCTTCCGGAAAAAGGAACATTACACGATCGATCACCTTGATCCATTACCCAAATTATTCTATTAATAGGTTTCTTGTTATTTAGTTGAACAAGAATGGTTGTCTCTCTATTTGGTTCCTCTTGGCGTTGAATTAGCCATTGCTTATTATCCTCTATGTAAAACTCAAATACTTGTAAATAGTCGGTTAGTTGCTCTTGATGGTAACGAATATAATTAACTATGTACACCTGATGCTCTTCATCCAATTCCTCTGCAACTGCACTCGTCATATAATACAATTTATTACTCTCAAACATTAAAATCACTTCCCTCTCTCACAAAGCCATTGTTCGAACTTAGCATCTAGAGCACCCTTCAAAAAGTAAACTATACTCATTTCATGGTCGCGCCTTAAGCCAATCCTAAATGATGTACTTTCATTTATCTCCTCTATTTCAATAAACTCAATATCACTTTTCATATTAGATAAAAATTGAGTATCTTCTATACCCTCTAAATGATAGATACAGGAGTAGTCCGTTAAACTACTTACCAATGGATTATCGGTGTCTGACTCTGCCTCTAACCAACTAATAAGTTCGGATTTAATTAAATTTAGATAACATTGTGGTAATGTCTTTTGTTCATTTAATTCTCTTATATCTGAAAGGGCCTTTATTACTTTCATTCACCATTCTCCTCTTAATAACATTTTCAAGTACTTTTGTGTTCCTTTAGTATAAAAATGTAAGAAGGAGAAGTAATAATTCTCCTCCCTTTTCATACAAAAATAAAAAGAGCTATGAATGCTTGCTTATATTGCATCCATAGCCCTTTATTTTTTGACAGTATTAATTATTGTTTTTAATAGACATGTCGTACATGTCAATTGACACTGACAAGGATAAACTTTCATACACTTACTCCTTCTTCTTTGATTAATTCGCACCACTACTTTTTGCTATTTCTTTTACTACTTCTGTTGCAACTGCTACAAGTACTGGTAATACTATTTTCTCAATCAATATAATTCACCTCCTTTCAAGGTGAACTTAGCGGAAAGGTTGCTATTCATTTATAATTCTTTCAAGATAACAAATATAACTGTTTAACAGTTCTCTATCGTCTCGATCTGTTATTCTCCTTACGGCATTTTCAATTCTTGCTTGGTTTATTTCAATCTCATCTTCAACTGCTTCTTCTAATAATATTTCCATTAGTTCCTGTTCTGTCATTACTTCATGATATTTTTGAAGTCCATGACAGTATTCACGATAATAGTTTTCTCCTTCAATTATTAAACGATGATAAGTACGCATGTTTTCTCTCTCCCTTATTATTTATTAAACATATCCTTTTTCTTTTAAAGAGACATATTCACCGTCACCGACAATTATGTGGTCAAGTATTTCAATTCCAATAATCTTCCCAGCTTCTAATAACCTTTTTGTTACTTCAATGTCTTCCCTACTTGGATCAACCTTCCCAGATGGGTGGTTATGTCCTACTAATATTGAAGCAGCATTTGACAGAATTGCTGACTTCATTACTTCTCTCGGATGAACTATACTAGCATTCAAACTTCCAATATGACATACATTAATAGATACTGGCTGGTTCTTGGTATCTAGGGAAATTACGATAAAGTGCTCTCGGTCTTTTTCGCTGAGGAAATCTTTTAATATCTTAAATCCGTCCTCTGGAGAACGTATTGATCGTTCTTTGTATAATAGAGTAGATTCTTTAATAAGCTTTATTGACACAATATTAACTCTTTTAGCACGATTCTTTTTCACATCATTACCTGTTTCAAAAATTGATAATTGCAAGTAATCTCCATTATTATAAGTTTTCATATTAGTTCCTCCTAAAATGAATAAGCCCCAATTCTATAATTAGAATTGGGGCTAAATATTTAATATCAAAATAATAATATATGTATGAAAATTATATTGTTTCGGCTTGCTGCAACTGATAAACGCTTAAATTTCAACTTCCATAGTTATATTCCTTATAAAGTTTAATTGCACGCTTTACTTGGGGCTTTACAGCGGTTTTTAAATCACAGTATCCCTTGTTCCTTTCTAATTTTTCAACAATTTCATCGTATGAGGATTCATATTTTAAATCCATGAATTTCTCTGCCCTTTTAAGCCTGGATACTACATCCCGAGCAGACCTTTCTTTAAGTCCTTTCTCATTCTGTAGCCATTGCTTAAACAAGTCATTTTCCATAACTTCAATCACCTACTTAAACATTTTAGTTTAGTTTCAATTGTAAATAATGATCACTCTTAAGAATTGCTAGTTTTTTAACTCTTTTTCTTACATTATTAGTCAATATCTATTTTGTCTAAAAAACTTATTATTTCTTCTTTGGTCTTTGTTGGAGATACAATCCATATTGCTCCAGAATTATTAACGAATGCTACTACAATTTTTTCACCCATTGAAAATGCTTTTTCAAACTTATTTCCAATGATTGGAGCAAATAATGGATCCTTTGCTTTAAGTAATATCGATTCATAATCATCGTTAAACCAATATAACTCCTTATTTTGTAATAACTTCTTTATTTCTACTAATAATTCCTTCTTTATGGCGTTTCTTTTTAGGATTAAATAACCTTTACTTTTATCTTTTACCAATTCCATTTCCCTTATGTCCCTAGAAATTGTTACTTGGCTTGCTTCTATTCCATACTTCTCTTTTAGTTTATCCATTAATTCTATACCGTTCCTAATCTCTTCTAATTGAATGAGTTCTTCAATTGCTTGTTGCCTCTCTAATTTCACTTCAACCTTTTTAAGATCCATTAACTATTCACCCTTTAATTAATTAGATATGAAGTTTTCGTTATTTCATAGTTAAAATGTCTAGTTTAAATATAACATATAATAATGAATCATTTTAAAAGGTTAAAAATTTTGGTATCAATTAGACTACGTCAAATTATTTAAAAAAACAAAAACCAACGCTTGACACAAACATCTGCGTAAATTATAATAAAATCAAGCTTTATAATTATCCTTAAGGAGGTAACATAAGTATGTCTCAACAAAACTTAGTAATGCCAAAAGCAGATGGTCGTGTTGATGTATGTAACGCTGTATTAAAGTTCTTTAGTAATTATGACTATCCTATTAGTCAAGAGATCTATAAGAAACATATCGGACCCCCATTGGCGGAGTTTTCAAAATCCATGGATTCGCTTCAACATGTTAAGAAGATGGAGATGCCCCGCTATTTTGGCTTACTTGGTCAAAATAAACAAGGATTTTTTATTACCGACCGTGGCAAGAAATTTTTACAAGCATCTAATTCTCAAGGAAAAACTGAAGTAATCTTTGAAGCTCTAAAAAATGATACATTTGGAAAGGATAACAATGGTGTTCCAAGCAGCAGCTCCGAAATTCAACCCCCTTTGGTGTTTCTAAAGGCATTGTTGGATATTGGTTCAATCACCAGAAAGCAATATGCATGCCTTATTTACTTAATGCATGATAAAGGGCTTTCTTACCCAGATGCAATCGCTTATATTCAAAATAATGTGAAAGTTTCTCGCATCCTGGATGACATGGAAGAAGACGGGTTAGAAAAGAAATATAATGACATTAAGTTCATTGGCTTTTTTCACAATCTTGGAATTATTACTGAGAAGGCTAGAAAATACCAACTTTCTGCTTCAACTTTAGGTTTTTATTCTGATGTAATAAAATCCTTTAATGAATATGCAATTGAAAAACCAGTAGATGACCAAGATGAAGATAATGATGATTCACCTCTTCTTGGCCTAGACCCTTCACAGTTTAGTTTGGTAAAAGTATCCCCTCCTTCAAGACCAAATGGAGGAAATAAACCTAGTAATCAAGGTAAAAGGACTACAACACCCCGCAAAAGGGATTATGAAAAGACTAATAAAAGAAACAAAGAAAAAGGTGATTTTGGAGAAGCGGTCGTACTAAATGCTGAAAGAACTAAATTAATTCAGCAAGGCTACCCTAAGCTGGCTGATGAAGTTGAAGCTGTATTTGAAGTTGATGATTCAGCAGGATTTGACATCAAATCTTTTGAAATAATTGGAAATGTAATCATTGAAAAATATCTTGAAGTAAAGACTACTTTAGATGAAGATATTGATTTTGATATTTCTGCTTCAGAAGTGAAAAATTCAAGACATCTACATGATGGTATTAACAAAAAGTATGTGATAGTGAGGGTATTTAATGTTAATAAGAAGGACAATACCTGCCAGTATTACGAAATTGAAGGTCCTGTAGAAGATAACTTCAATTTAACACCTACTAGTTTTAAGGCTAGTCGAAAAGAATAAGCCAATTGATGGTCATTAACTAATTTCAAAAGCAGCATATCGATAGTTGATATGCTGCTTTATTAATTTAGTCCTATATTAAATATCTGCAACCAGTTGTACTTCTCTTTTTCTATAAGGTTGCGGACCACTGAGTAAAGCTCTAAAAATTTCTTTAATTAGTAAGGGAGGAATACCTTCACCGATTGCATTCCTTATTGTTGTCTCAGTCGCCCATGTTGGAATATTCCAGTTTGTTGGAAGAGAGGATACAATAAGTAATTCATATATCGTTAGGACCCTAGCATCAGAGTATATTCTTCCTTCCTCTGATCCATCATCTTGTATTAATCTACCTGGATGAACACATATTGCCGAGGATATTACTCCATTATTCTGAGTTATTGTATTCGCTGGTTTATCCCAACTATACCGTTTATAGGTGCTTATCCTTCCTTTTATAGTAGTGCCATCATCTTTTTTAGGATAATATATATTATTCTCAAAAGCTGTTTTTCCACTAGGAGTATGCATCATCCATTGTATGTGTTTCCATGAATGAGTTGGTGGGTAGTGCCATTTTGATACTTTTAGTCCCTCTTCCTTTTTTTCTTCAAAATTAGGAAACCTCCATCGCTCATCTGGATCTCTAACAAGAGGGTCTAATGAAGGTAACTCACCAATAGCTTCCCTTAATGTAATTTGTTTTTTCTTTTTTGGTACAGGATGTTCCCAAACTATCCCTTGGTCCTTCCTCGATAACAAGAAAATTGATCTCTCACGTCTTTGTGGAACCCCAAAATCTGCACTATTCACAATGGTATCTGTATTGAAATGATAAATCTCTTCTAATTCCCTTTTAATATACTCAGGTATTAATATTTCTTCTCCGAAATAATCTATTCTTGTTGTTAATTGTTTAGGTACGTTTTCTAGCAATACAAACATAGGCTTTACCTTTTTGATGACATCAATGGCATATGTTATTAATTGATTTCTAGGATCAAATAACTCTCTCTTCCCATGCCTACTCATGCCCTGACACGGGGGGGTGGCTATAATTAGATTTACATCTAATGCATTTGCCTTATTTATTATTGTATTTCTAATGTCATCCTCTGTAATATCACCTATAATCATTTCAGTTTTAGGGTGAAGGTGTTTGTAAAATTCCCCTCTAACTTCTTCTTTTTCATTTGCCAACATAATTTCTATCCCTAAATCATTAAGGTATGTCTCGGCCATACCTACATTAGCAAATAATGATAAACCTCTAAGGTGATTAAACATTAACTATATGCCGCCTTTCTATTTTATCAGAGCTATTTGTAATCATTCTGAAGAGCTTTTTCACCATTAAAGGAGGTATTCCTTCACCAATACTGTGTCTAATAACACTTTCATCAGCCCATTCAGGTATATTCCAGTTTAACGGAAGAGACATCACAATCAATAATTCATAGATAGACAACACTCTAGGATCAGAGTAAATTGTTCTTCCATATTTATCAGCTGAAACTGGTCTACCTGGATGAACATTATCATGAGAACAAACAGCACCATTATAGGTTGTTACTGTATATGCTGGCTTATCCCACCATTGTCTTTTATAGGTGTTTTTAAAGCCTACAATCCTCTCACCACTGACCTTTTTAGGATAAAATTCATCATTTTCCAATGCTGATTTTCCTTCTGGAGTATACATCATTACTTCTATATGTCTTATCTTATGTTTCGGTGGTGTATGCCACTTAGATACCGCTTCTCCTTCTTTTTTCTTATTTAAAAAGTCAGGAAAAACCTTTAATATCTCTTCCATTTTGTATCCCTGTATTAATGGATCAAGGGAAGGTAGATGCCCAATTGCATCCTCTAAAGTAATAATGGGACTATTTTCTTTTTCAGGAAATTCCCAGATAAATTTGATATCTTTTCTCGTTAATAGAAAAATTGATCTTTCTCTATTTTGAGGTACACCGAAATCAGCTACATTTAGGACAGTATCATTAATATGATAATCAGAGGATAGCAGTGACTTAATGAAGTCTGGTATTAAAATTTCTTTATCATTAAATCTTACCTTAGTTTTATTCTGACGGGGGACATTTTCTAGTAAAACAAACATTGGTTTTAAATCAATAATTGCTTTAAGAGCATATGAGATTAATTGATTTCTAGGATCTGTTGGATCCTTCTTGCCTACCGTACTCATTCCTTGACAAGGTGGAGTTGCCATAATAAAGTCTATTTCTGCTTCTTTTGCTTTATTTATTATTTCATAATATACTTCTTCTCTAGTTATATCTCCCGTTATCATTTCTGTTTCAGGATATAAATGTTTATAAAACCTAGCTCTTCTTTCATCTAGTTCATTTGCTATTTTTACTTCTACTCCTATTTCTTCTAGTAAAGCTTCGGCTACACCGATATTAGCAAACAGAGATAATCCTTTTAATTTATTCATTATAACCTCCAAATAGTGTAGTAATTTATTCATTAACGTAAATTATAAGATTGTAAATTTTATAGTATAGCATATCCTTATATTATTTGAGGAACAAAATCATTCGGTTTTTTACAAAGAAAAACACAAGTTCTTATATTTCTACAATTATTTTAACCCAAAGATACATATTGTTCTACTTAAAAAGCCTATTTAAAAAGGGGAAAAGCTACCAATACTTATTTGTTGGTAGCTTCATTGAATTCCTATATTTCAATATATTTAGTTAATTATAAATACCTAGCTATACTAAAGCTTACTAATCGGGGCTGCTCCCCATTTTTCTTGTAATTTAGTTTTATGCTTAAAACGTGAACGGGGATTTTTAAGTTGTTCACCTAGAAATTTCTCCCAGTAAGGAATATGTTCTGGTTGAAAACTAACCACAGTACCTACCATAGTGTGTGGAAGATTTTCTTTGTATACATTCTCTTGAATAAAATAAATGCTTGTACCTAAATGATCTGCTAATTTTTGTGTACTCCAGTTTTGAAATCGTAAAGGTGTCTTATATTCAAATGCTTTTTTATATTTTCTCTCCCCAAAAATAATAGCGTCTTTATATAACCATTCACGAATTGCTAATGACTCTTGTAAACCATACCTAATTTCACAGAAAGTTAACATACCTTCTTCAGATGGATAACTAACTGCTACAGGAGTAATGCTTAAATGTTGTTTTAATTTTAGAAATATCCCATACATCAATTGATCATTCCCACAAAACTTAATACTAAGTCTACCTTCTTTACTTATTTGAACTGAGCCATCACCATCTAGAATACCTCTAAGAAAGTGGCGATCTAACTGATCATGTATTAATGGATAATTTGCATAGTATGTTTTTTTAATTCCACACCCTAAGGAAGCTAGATCATGGTTAAAATATGGACTATTAATAAATAGAATTTTAGTCTTTTTAGTCTTTACTCCCTTATAGGTACCATAGCTCTCTGTAAGTTTATTTTTATTTTCAAGTACTTTTGCTATTTTTTCCACAATATCAATATCAGATAATTGTAGTGATGCAATATAGCTTCCTATAATTTTTTGTCCTCTACTGTTATATTCAACCTTAATTTCATCTAGTTTCTTCCCATTACGAAAGTAACCAACATGACCATCTGTTAACCATATTCCGAATATATAAGCTGTTAATTCATTTATAATTCCTTTATTGAAAAAAGTATGGTTAATTTTTTTTGACCCTATAGTGTGAAGATGTCGCTTTGACAACACTAATTCAGAATAATCACCAAGTCTCTTTGCTGGCTCTGTAAATTTATAACTATCTAAGTCAAGTCTAAATAAAGAACCATCATTGGCTTTTCTAAGGCTGTCATGATAACATACTGGGCTACAGTATGTTACCTTTTCCTTAACTTTTACCTGAATAGGAGGAACATATCTGTTAAAGTGTTCTCCACATTGAGAACAGATATAATCCCTATAGGTCTTTTTAGGTATTACATAACCCTTTATGTTAAACTTTTTGAAATGTCGTAATACAGTTGTTCTTGATAATTTACTCTGTGTTGCAAACTTAGTTCTTGAAACCTTATTTTTTATGAGGTATTCTTCCATTTTTTCCGGATACATACCATATGTAGATAAAAATCTCTCCCTCTCCAATTTTTATTCACCCTTCTGTTTAAACTCTATTATTAATTCTCTATAAAAAAACCTCATTTACTTATGGTACGGTTCATTCCGGTTAATTCGAAAGGCCCGGTACACCTGCTCAAGCAAGATCAGTCTCATCAACTGATGAGGAAATGTCATTTTAGAAAAGGATAAAGTGTCATTAGCACGTTTCATAACTTCATTACTCAAACCAAGTGAGCCTCCTATGACGAAGGCAATTTTGCTTTTTCCATAGGTAGCAAGTTTGTCTAGGTCTTCAGCTAGCTGTTCAGATGACTTCATTTTTCCATTGATTGCAAGGGCAATCACATGGGTGTCTTCTGATATCTTGCTTAAAATACGCTCTCCTTCTTTTTGCTTAACCTGCTCCATTTCTGTATCACTTAAATTTTCAGGGGCTTTTTCATCTGGCATTTCAATGATTTCTACCTTAGCATAGGCAGTTAATCTCTTTAAATACTCATTAATGCCTTGCAGTAGATATTTTTCTTTAAGTTTTCCAATTGTTAATATTGAGATATTCACATACATTTCCTCGCTTTACAAACATCTTATCCACAAAACTTATCAACATATCCACAATCTTCACCATATCTTGTATGCGAATATTAGTTCCCTACAACATATATTGCCTTGTTTTGACAAAATTCACACGTTGTGGATAACATCTCATTTTCTGTTAACAACCTCATTTCTGGTGGCAATTCATATTCATCTACATACATATCTAATGCAAGCTCTATATGGTCTTGACAGCACTTCATGTTGTATTCCCTCCATTTTTATCTACCTGTGGAAAAGTTTTTTTGTTTTTAGTATCCTCCTCATCATACCGTCATAATACGACAATTTCAAACAACTATTTATCTTATCCACAACCCCACAAAAAAACAGTGGAAATTTATCTCCACTGCGCTTACTTTATCTATAAAGATTCATTTACTAATTTCATATTCACTGTTTTAATTTCTCCATTACGGTATAATTTCACTTCCATTGTATCACCAATAGATTTGTTATATAAATGCTGCCTGAGTTCGAGTACATCCGTTACTTTTTTGCCATCTAATTCAACAATGACATCATATAATTTGATTCCCGCTTGGGCAGCCGGTGAATTAGGAACCACTTCAACAATTGCAATTCCCTCTTTTACTTCTACTGGGAGATGTAATGTTTCTTGTTTATGATAATTTGATATTTCACCGATAGATCGCAAACCTACACCCATATATGGGCGAAGAACTTCACCATATTTCTCTAAATCCTCGATAATAGGTCGAACAATATTTGTAGGGATCGATAGTCCAATTCCCTCAACTGTATGCTGAGCAATCTTCATTGAGTTAATCCCAATGATCTGGCCTTGAATGTTAACCAATGCTCCACCACTATTTCCAGGGTTAATAGCCGCGTCTGTCTGTAGAACTTCTGCATTCCAATCAGGAATTCGATCTCCATCTAGATCAACTGGAATGGAGCGCTTCGTGCCAGATATAATTCCTTGGGTAACTGAACCTGAAAATCGAAGGCCTAACGGATTTCCAATTGCTAATACAGGTTCACCAGCTCTAACGGTATCTGAATCTCCAAACTCAGCTACTTTCGTTACATGACTACCATCAATCTCTAGTACTGCTAAGTCTGTTAAAGGATCACTTCCTATCAACGTCGCAGCCACTCGAGTCCCATCACTTAGGCTAACTTCTAATTGACTAGCTCTGTCAATAACATGATGATTTGTTACAACATATGCCTTATCGCCAACTTTCTTATATACTACTCCGGATCCAGTACCGGCCTCTTGTGAACCTTGCTGCGTCCAAAAACCCGCTTGTTGTAGATTAATTACACCAACAACAGCTTCAGACACCTTATCTACAGCATCTGTTACTTCTGTCACAACACTAACAGACACTGTTTCTTGAAACTCTGGGTTTGGAGCTGAAGTTGTGGTTTCATCTTGTGGACTCTCCTGTGCACTTTCTAAATCATAAGGGAGGATATTGTATTTTGTTAGAGTAGGGATTAATACAATAATTAGGATTGCCCCCACTATTGCGCCAACCAATGCAGACAAAAACCATCCACCGCGACTTCCCTTTTGCTTCCTGCCATTTACATATTCATAGTCCTGATCATAATACCCCATACTGTCACCAATCCTTTCATGAATAAACGACTGATTTTTATCTAACATGCACAAGAACCTAGCGATATACCTAATTTTTGATTACTCTTTCTATACCCATACCTTTTAATCTTCAACCTTGCCTGCTTTGTTCCTTGTGCTGTTTTAGTATCTATCAAGGATTATAACCATTCTTTCTTAAAATTAGCTTAAAAAAAAGAGGATAATCTTTAAAAATTATCCTCTTAAACGTATGCAAGTTTTGTTGGGACTTTAGGGTCTGTATCGTATAAATCAAATTGATCGCCAACTTCAAAACCTTTACTTTCTAGTGTTTGTTTTACCGCCATTCTTGCCAAGTCTTTCATATTATTGTCTTGACTTAGATGTGCTAGATATATACGTTTTGTGTTGTCACCTATCATATCTGTTAAAGCGAGTGCAGAATCCTCATTAGAAACATGTCCAAAATCACCTAAGATTCTACGTTTAATATTCCATGGATAATGACACATTCTTAACATCTCTACATCATGATTACTTTCAATTACATAAGCATCGGCACCTTTAGTGACACCCTTCATTCGATCACTTACATATCCAGTATCAGTCAGGAGCACAACCTTCCTGCCTTCATGATGGAATGCGTAAAACATGGGCTCAGCAGCATCATGCGATACGCCAAAAGATTCAACATCTAAATTTCCGAAGCTTTCGACTGAACCCATAGTAAATACAAACTTTTGATCGGTAGGAATTTCTCCAATATTGCTCTCCATAGCTGCCCATGTTTTTTCATTTGCATAAACTGGCAACTTATATTTCCTTGCAAGTACACCTAATCCCTTAATATGATCACTATGCTCATGAGTAACTAAAATTCCTGATAAATTCTTAATTTCACGATTTACGTTTTTAAACAGCAATTCCATTTGTTTTCCGCTTAAACCAGCATCTACAAGTAATGAATGCTTTTCTGTACCTATATAAAATGCATTGCCTGTGCTTCCACTTGCAAGCACACTAAAGTGCAAGCTCATTGTTGTTCACTCCTGTATTTCAATAATTTGCCCCTCTATTGCATTTACATAATAGTCCATTCGATCATCAACAATAATATGCCAAGTTGGCGTTAACACTTGGGATTTTGATAATGTAACGAGTGGATAGTAGCCGAATTCTATTCTTGTTACCTCACTACCTGATTTTAGATAATCACTCTTATATAGATACTCAATGGCTTGAATTGAAGTTAGCATTTCTTCTCGTTTGTATTCTTCAATATCTGTTAATAGAGTTTGACTGTAAGAGATAATTTCATTATTCTCATTTAACTGAAGTAAGACTTGTCCACTAGAATTATTAGGAATATTAAAGAAGGTATTATTTTTATAATGCTGAAATAGAATAATCGTCTTCGAATCTTTGTCATACTTCCAATATAGATAGGAAGAACCATAAGCTATATTATCTTTTATGAACTGTACAATTTTGGTATCAATATTTTCTTCTGTAAATTTAATAGGCACAATAAAAGTTGAAAATAGTTTCGTAGGATTATCGAGATTAATCTGTTGATTTTTCAGGCCGTCTACCTCTTCTAATGTAAATGCTTTTTCCTGTCCATAGATGATATAATCAGCTTCATCAGCTAGCCTAGGTAGCTGTGGATACGTAATTTCCTCTGTCTCCAACTGTTCTTCAATTGATGCCTCTCTAATTAAATCTAATTGGCTCAAATTTCTTTTTTCTATAAATTGATAAATTAAAAATAAATCTAAGACCAAAAAGGTAATAATAAAAATGGTTTTTGTTTTACTCCAATCCACTTCCATTACCCCCTAACTCGTCATTATGATTAAAATCAAGTATTTTCCAATCACCTTCATACAAATAGGTCCATACAGGATCAAGTAAGATAATTTTAGGGGATGATGGGTCTTCCTTTAACTCATAGCCAATGGAAATATCTTGGACCATCTCAAACGCAATGTTCTGTTTTGCCTTAATCGTTCGAACCACTTCATCTCCAGATGGTAAAGCTACATCAGCAATTTCTACAGGCAATTGTAATGTTAGCAATGGCCTTTCATATCTCGAAACTTCGTTCTTTCCCCAAATCTGCTCAATTTCAGCAAGATCATTTGCGTTAAAGACAGGGATATTTTTCACGTAAAGTCTAAATAGTGTTCGATGCTGGAATTTATCCCAACTAAAAAAACGATAACGATCCGTCCAGCCATTATGATCATTTACAAAATCAATGCTCTTTTGAATTAACTCTTCTGTAGCAAGCCTATTCTCTTCTCTTCCCATTGGGTTCACATAACGAATTAATTTATTGTTCTGATCAACTCGTAATATCTTATAACCATCCGTAAATACATCTCCGTAACTAAACTCGTCCTTTTTAACAAAGTTTGGATTTGTGAATAGGGCATTGATAAACATATCTGGATCAACAGTATCTGTATAATATTGAATACGACTGACCATTGTGTTATCCAATGGTAAATAAAACTTTTTATATTCGGAAACGGTATATGCTTTATATCTAGGATAATGAGATGAGAGATGATAATAATTTCGTTCGAATGAACTTACATTTTCGCCATCTACACGTCCTTCATAAACCACTTGATTATTTTTTGAAACAAAATGAAGAATACCTTCATTTTCTCCTATAGCATTTACATTAAAGAATAAACGGTCAAAATAAACAGCAGGGTACTCCCTTTCATCCATTTGAAAAATAGAAGCAAATAAGTTAAGTGGAATCTCATCAGTAAATTGGATTTCAATATGGCCTCTATCATCTAGTTGAGCAATATAATCTTCTTTACGTATTGTCATTCTCTTACTTTGAATATCGTATATCTCCCATTTTCGAACTTCCTTCATCAGCTTATTAATTTCACTTTCTTCAATCGTCCCGAAGTGACCATTACTTTTGTGAAAGATTATTCTTGCTGGTTTTATTAAGCCAGTATTATCTTTTTTATTAACAACTGGGACCTCAACAAAACTATCAGAGTTCTCAAATTGATCATATTTAGGAGAATAAGTCCATAGAGTCCACGTTAAGACGATACTAATGAAAACTAGAATAGTTAATATAATCGATTTTATCGTTTCAAACTTCATGACCAATCATCCTCTTGTGCGTTCTCGAGGGGAAGAGTAAAGAATATTTTTGTTCCTACACCCTCTTCACTTTCAGCCCAAATCTCACCGTCATGTGCCTCAATCATTTCCTTGGCAATAGCTAAGCCTAACCCAGTACCACCTAATTGACGTGTTCTAGCCTTGTCCACACGATAAAATCTCTCAAAAATATTAGCGAGATTCTCCTCTGGAATTCCAACACCTTCATCCGTTATAGAAACTTGTATTTTATCTGTTTGTTCTTTTAAATAAAAGCGAATCTTTCCACCTTCTGGTGAATATTTCATTGCATTTGAAATAATATTATCGAGAACTTGTGTAATTTTATCAGGATCTATATCAACATAGATTGATTCAGTCGACAAGTGTCGTTCAAATACTACATTTTGTTCTTTTGTCATTTCAAAACGATCAATTATCTTATTGAAGTACTCATTGAAATCAATCCAATCCTTTGATAAACGATAATCCTTACTATCAAGCTTTGAAAGTTGTAGTAAGTCATTTACTAATCGGATCATACGTTCAGTTTCTGTCTGAGTAACATTTAAAAACTGTGGTGCAATCTCTTCATTTCTCCATGCTCCTTCAGCCAATGCTTCCAAGTAGCTTCTCATGGTGGTTAATGGAGTTCTAAGTTCATGTGAAACGTTCGCAACAAATTCCTTACGTTCCATATCAATTTTTTCTTGTTCTGTTACATCATATAACACGGCAATCAACCCATTAATGAAGCCAGTTTCCTTTTGGATAATTGAGAAATTTACTTTAATAATAAAGGGTTTATTCTTTGTACTAAAGTCTAGCGTAACTGAATCACGTTCACTTACTAATTGGTCAAAAGTGAGTTGCTCTTCTAATCCTAGTAGCGAAACAATCGATTTACCCATGACTGTTTCACGTGAAACATTTAGCATTTTACTTGCTGGTTCATTAATCAAGATAACTCGGCCTTTTCGATCAGTTGAAATTACTCCATCCGTCATGTGAGTCAGGACAGATAATAATTTTCGTCGCTCTCCTTCGGTAGTTGCCTGTGCTTCTTGTAGTTTTTTTGTAAGGGTATTAAAAGTAACCGCCAATTGCCCGATCTCGTCAAAGCCATACACCTTTACTTTACTTGAGAAGTTTCCCTTCGCCATTTCCTGGGCGTGTTTTCTCATAGCTGATATCGGTCTTGTTATGGTTTGAGCTAGGAAAATACCTAATAATGCTGTCACAGTTAACGTAATCATCGTTCCGGAGATGAGGATGTTATTAATCTTTTTAATATCTGAATAAACATTCTCCATTGAGGCGATTAAATAGATAGCCCCTTTGATCTCATTTTTAGAAAGGATTGGCGTAGTTGATACATGAACGCGGTGCTTAGATTTTGGATCAATAAACATCTTCTCCCAGTAGGTACCTACTAGGAGTGTCCGTTTAATACGTATTTCAGTTGTTCGTTTCCCAACAATCTTTTGATTGGAAGGATCAGATGTACCTATCACTCTACTTTTATTATCAATAACTCGAACTTCGGATGACAAATCCTCGGATACAAAATCCTCAAGTATTAACTTGATATCTTGTTCTAACTTTGGAGTTTTATCGTCCCGTACTTTCTCCATCTCTTGCTCAATATTATAAGCAAGCAGATCTACTCTTTCATTTAAAGAATCCTTAAAGTTCTTTACTAGCTGCTTTTCGAGCTGACCTACGAAATACACTCCAATGATTTGCATCGCAAGGATAATAAGCAGAAGATAGACAAGGACAAATTTTAAATGAATCGAGCGGAAGAAGCCCACTTTTCTCATAATCGATTACTCCTGCTCTGGATTACGTAGATAATAACCCACACCTCTTCTAGTAACAATCCATGTAGGATGACTTGGGTTATCTTCAATTTTTTCACGTAATCTTCGTACAGTTACATCAACAGTACGCACATCACCAAAATAGTCGTAGCCCCAAACAGTTTGTAATAAATGTTCACGTGTTAAAACTTGGCCAATATGTTTTCCAAGATAGTGGAGTAGTTCAAATTCACGATGTGTTAGTTCAATCTGATCGCCACGTTTTGAAACAATATACGCATCCGGATGGATAACTAGGGACCCCACTGCTATTTCGTTTGAATTTTCTACACTTGCTCCGACTTCTTCCTTTAGCATATGTCTTCTTAGATTTGCTTTCACTCTTGCAAGAAGCTCCCTGGTACTAAATGGTTTAGTAACATAATCGTCTGCACCAAGCTCTAAGCCTAATACCTTATCTATTTCAGAATCCTTAGCAGTAAGCATAATGATTGGCATGTCATATTTCTTGCGCACTTCTCTACAGACTTCCATCCCATCCATATGTGGGAGCATAATATCTAATAGAATTAGATCTGGTTTAAGTTCCTCAACCATTTCTAAAGCACTTTTTCCATCATAAGAACAACTAACCTTATAGCCTTCTTTTTGTAAATTAAATTGCAAAATATCTGCAATTGGTTTTTCATCATCAACAACTAAAATTACTTTACCCATTGTAATCGTTCTCCTTTTAATATGAGATGTTGTTCATTTTTCAGGTCAGTAGTATCTATAGTTTACTTTACCATGTCTACCAATGTAATAGTATTACCAATATTCGTTATCTATTTTTAAAAACCTTTATTTTTTAATTTTAAAGAAAAAACCTCCAGCAAAGGCTAGAGGTTATCTATTAACATAATTTAAAGGGTCTACGAGTTTCCCATTTTTATAGACTTCAAAATGAAGATGAACCCCAGTTGAATTACCTGTCGACCCCATATTTCCGAGGCTTTGGCCCTTTGAAACAGTCTGACCAACTCGAACAGTAATTGATGATAGATGAGCATATACAGTGCGTAATCCATTATTATGGTTAATAACTACTTTGTTACCATAACCACCATCCCAGCCTGCATAAACAATTGTACCATTATCAGCAGCTTTGATTGTTCTACTGCTAGGTCTAGCAATATCAATTCCTTTATGCATCTGTCCCCAACGATAACCCATTTTACTAGAGATATAGCCTCCAACTGCTGGCCAAGCTAATTGACCAGTACCACGAGAAGGAACAACCTTCGTACCTTTTATAACGATATGATTTATTGGTTCCTTGATTACTTTTTCTTCTGTTGCTGTTCTCTTAACAATTTGCCCATTTTTCTTTTCAACGAGATAATCCACTATCTTTTCACCTTTTTGTCCCTCTTGTTTAACTTTCTTATCTCCTTTAAACATAGAGGAATCTTCTTTGGTTTCATTTTGATATGGAATTTCTTCTCTTTTAACTTGAGCTTCATGAATAATAACATCAACAAATGCTTTCAAAGCAGTAACATTTAATTCTTGATTGATTTGTAATAAGGAATTCTCTTCAAGTCCTGGGTTCAGAGAAAGTAATTCATCCGTAGATAAATTATGAGCAATTGCTATGCTACCTAAGACATCACCTTCTTGAACATGATATTTCTTCTCTTCAAGAGTACCTTTTTGTAAAAGCTTAACAGCATCTTGAACCGTCAAAATTTGAGAAGGTGAAGCTTCATCCTCATTCAATGTAACTTCTGCTGATAGAGTTACTTCGACTATAATTGATTGATCTTCTGTAGCTACTGGTGCTTGTGCATTTGCTAGTTTTCTAGACTCAACTTCTTGTAATGCTTCTTCCGAAATATATTGAAGCTTCAATTGTCTAATAACACTTTCAGCTTCTTCTTTTGTTTTTAAGTAAGCAACTGTCTTTCCATTTACTTGTAGAGCTGTGGCCTCCGTAACAACTTCTACCTTAGATAGAAATGATTCTAACGTTTCCCTATTGGTAGCATTGGGTCTAAATGTTTTTTCTGCAACATATGTAAGACCATCGGCACTTAATTGAAAGTTCTTATATTCTTCTTTTGTTTCCTTAATCTTTTCATCTATAGCTTTTTCAATAATATCTTTATTATCAACAATCCCTATTCGTTCATCATTTAAATAAACATGGTACACAGTACTAATATTGTCTTTCGCATAAGCAATAACTGAAGTCATAGATAATGAACCAATTAGAGTTGAAGCAATGACAAACTTTTTTAGTGCCTGCATTGGATTGATTAATTTTTTATTAAAAGTATTTTTATTATTGGTTGATAATGACACGGTACTTCCTCCTAAACAAAGGCTTACTGCCGGACACATACTTCATGTACGTTCATCTCACCTTGTGAGAGAAAAATAATCGACAATATTCACATTATTACACTTTATTACTTTACCATATTTCCTATAAAAAAGAATGGTAGATTGCTATATGTAACAAAATTGTAGTATAACTGACACATCTTTACGGTATACGACTGTTAATATTTTACAAATAAGGACTAATTTATCAGTATTATTTTGTTACATTATACCAAAAAATGCGAATCTAATACAAACTTCTTATCTATTAGAATCTATTAAATAGTTATTTAGTAATAAAAACAAAAAATAAAGCGCAATTGATGCTATCATCAATCACGCTTTATGAAAGTGGCTCAGGACGGAATCGAACCGCCGACACAAGGATTTTCAGTCCTTTGCTCTACCAACTGAGCTACTGAGCCGTATATAGTGTTGGTATCCATTACTCTTTCTCAACGTTTACCTTCGTTCACATCTCAGAAAGCCTATTCAAGCTGCGGCTCGATGTGTAATTCTACTAATACTTAGAATCGAAAATTCACTTTGATGTGTCCTCATCTCAGTATGCTTATGCAAGCAGCGGCTCGATGAGTACAACTCGAAGATTATTCATGGAAGCTATGCTCGTTGCTCTACCAACTGAGCTACTGAGCCAATGTATTATTTACTTAAGTTATCTGTGTATATATATAAGAATCTATATAAACTAGCATTTCAGCTAGATAAAATAAGTGGCGGTCCCGACCGGGATCGAACCGGCGATCTCCTGCGTGACAGGCAGGCATGTTAACCGCTACACCACGGGACCTTAATAAACAATATAAATCTACTAATTTAGTAAAAGTGACCCATACGGGATTCGAACCCGTGTTACCGCCGTGAAAGGGCGGTGTCTTAACCGCTTGACCAATGGGCCTTAAAAAATTAAATGGTGAGCCATGAAGGATTCGAACCTTCGACCCTCTGATTAAAAGTCAGATGCTCTACCAACTGAGCTAATGGCTCCTTATATAATAAAGGAAGGATATTTATCTTATTGTCTTGAAATATATATTGGCGAAGACATCTATTCGTGTCCTCATCTCAGGAAGCCTAACCAAGTAGCAGCTCGATGAGTACAATTCGTAGCTTATTCGATGAAGCTCTGCTCATTGCTCTACCAACTGAGCTAACGGCTCGTACTTGTAATTGTTTTTCAACGACGCTTTTTATAATAGCATAGGTATTCGACTAAATGCAACATGTTTCGCAAAAAAGTTTTAGTTTAAAATCACAACATATAATAACTTAACAAAAAAGCCCCTCTATTACAATGTTTTTTGTAATAACAAGGGGCAATTTCTTTGCTTGTACTTATGCGTATACACTACGTACAATATTCGTTTGTGTACGATCTGGTCCTACTGAGAAAACAGACAATGGTATACCTGTTAGCTGGGACACACGTTCAATATAGTGACGTGCATTTTCTGGAAGGTCTTTAAGGTTTTTAACACCTGTGATGTCTTCCGTCCAACCTGGTAGCTCTTCGTATACTGGTTCACATTGAGAAAGTATTTTTAAGCTTGCTGGAAACTCTTCGATGACTTTCCCATTGTATTGGTATGCTACGCAAATCTTTAATGTTTCAATTCCTGTTAGTACGTCAATTGAGTTTAATGATAAATCTGTAATCCCGCTCACTCTTCTTGCGTGACGTACCACAACACTGTCAAACCAACCTACACGACGTGGACGGCCTGTTGTTGTACCATATTCACGACCAACTTCACGAATGCGTTCACCGATCTCATTATTCAATTCGGTTGGGAACGGCCCATCTCCAACACGAGAGGTATAAGCCTTACAAACCCCAACTACATGATTAATTTTAGTTGGCCCTACCCCAGAGCCAATTGTTACCCCACCAGCCACTGGATTTGAAGAAGTAACGAAAGGATATGTACCTTGATCTATATCAAGCATAACCCCTTGAGCCCCTTCAAATAGGACACGACGCCCTTCATCTAAAGCATCGTTTAAAACAACTGATGTATCACATACATATTTCGCAACCTGTTGTCCATACTCAAAATACTCATCAAGAATATCTTCTATTTTAAATCCTTCAACTTCATAAACTTTTTCTAATAAACGGTTTTTTTCTGCTAAATTGTTAGTTAATTTTTCTTCAAATATTTCTCGATCTAACAAATCAGCCATGCGAATTCCTACACGTGCTGCTTTATCCATATAGGCTGGGCCAATTCCTTTTTTAGTTGTACCAATTTTATTAGCACCCTTACGATCTTCTTCAACTTCATCTAATTTTAAGTGATATGGTAGTATCACATGTGCACGATTACTAATTCTTAAATTATCTGTGCTTACACCACGATCATGTAAGTATTTTAACTCTGTTACAAGTGCTTTCGGATCAACAACCATTCCGTTGCCAATTACACAAATTTTATCTGAATAGAAGATTCCTGACGGGATTAAGTGTAGTTTATAGGTCTCTCCATTAAACTTAATTGTGTGACCTGCATTGTTACCGCCTTGATATCTAGCAATCACTTCCGCGTTCTCAGATAAAAAATCTGTAATTTTACCTTTACCTTCGTCTCCCCACTGTGTTCCAACAACAACTACTGAAGCCATAGGCTTAGCACCTCCGAGTGAACTCTAACTTATTTTACGTTCATTTATGTATCAAACATACTAATCTTATCAATTCTAACCACACAAGTCAACTAAACCCGAACAATTTTAATGATAGTATTTTATTTGTTCGTGAAATATCAACTTGCATTATTAGTTTTTCCAATAAACGAAAAAAGAACCCTCCCGATTGGGAAGGTCCTTCCTTTATACTATGCACCTGGTGGTATATTGGTGTCATCAAATCTTCTTTCTAGGTTTACGAACTTGTTATATTCTTTTACGAAGGCCAATGATACTGTTCCAACAGGACCATTACGTTGTTTTGCAATGATAATTTCGATAATATCCTTGTTCTCTGATTCTTTATCATAGTAATCATCACGGTACAAGAAGGCAACAATATCAGCATCCTGCTCAATACTTCCTGATTCACGAATATCTGACATCATTGGACGCTTATCCTGTCTTTGCTCAACTCCACGAGAAAGCTGAGAAAGAGCAATAACAGGAACCTTTAATTCACGAGCTAGTTCTTTAAGTGAACGAGAAATTTCTGATACTTCTTGTTGACGGTTTTCGCCACTACGCCCGCTTCCTTGGATTAACTGAAGGTAATCAATAAGAATCATACCTAAGCCACTTTCTTGCTTTAGACGGCGGCATTTTGAGCGAATATCACTAATTCGGATACCTGGTGTATCATCAATGAAAATTCCTGAATTTGATAAGCTTCCCATAGCCATTGTCAGCTTACTCCAATCCTCTGCCGTTAATGCACCTGTACGTAGTGCTTGTGCATTAATATTTCCCTCAGCACAGAGCATCCTCATTACAAGCTGTTCTGCCCCCATCTCAAGACTAAAGATAGCAACATTTTCATCTGTTTTCGTGGCCACATTTTGTGCGATATTTAACGCAAAGGCTGTTTTACCTACTGAAGGACGAGCGGCAACGATGATTAAATCATTTCGTTGAAAGCCAGCAGTCATACGATCTAATTCTGTAAATCCAGTAGGGATACCAGTAACATCGCCTTTACGATTTGTTAATTCTTCAATATTATCATATGTCTCAACTAATACATCACGGATGTTTTTAAACGCCCCTGCGTTCTTACGTTGAGCAACTTCTAAGATTGTTTTTTCAGCTTCACTTAAAAGGGCTTCTACTTCATCTTCCCTTGAATATCCATCTGAAGCAATGGTCGTTGCTGTTCTTATTAGTCTTCGAAGTATCGATTTCTCTTCAATGATTTTTGCATAATATTCAATGTTGGCAGCTGTAGGAACAGAGTTTGCAATATCACTAAGATAAGATACCCCACCTATTTCCTCTAAAAGCTTTACATCAGCTAATTCAGCAGTCACGGTTACTAAGTCGACCGGTTCACCCTTATCATTAAGATTAAGCATTGCATTGAATATTTTTTGGTGAGAAGCACGATAAAAGTCATCAGGAATTAATATTTCTGATGCCAACGTTAATGATGCTGGTTCTAGAAAAATAGCTCCTAGCACAGCTTGCTCAGCTTCAATATTTTGGGGAGGAATACGATCTGCAAGTAGTGTACTCATCTTTTTCTTCACTCTCCCTTAGAGGTGTTATCTATCTATTATATTAATCTATTATCTATGAATTAGAAATCTAAAATAATATGGATATAAGAAAAAATGTGATTTGTATTAAACAAAATCACATTTCATAATTGTATATGATAGCAAAGCTTTTTATCAATGGTAATTACTGCTCCTTCACTTGAACCTTAACTGTAGCAGTAACTTCTGGATGTAGCTTAAGTGGGACATTTGTAAAACCTAGAGAACGAATTCCATCTGGTAGATCAAATTTACGCTTATCAATTTTTATTTTGTGAGTTTTTGCTAACTCATCTGCAATTTGTTTACTAGTTACTGAGCCAAATAATCGCCCGCCATCACCAGCTTTTGCAGTTAGCTCTACCGTTAAAGCTTCAATTTTTTCTTTTAATTGCTTTGATTCTTCTAGTTCTTGAGCAGCCTCTTGTTTCACTTTGTTCTTTTGAGCTTCTAACATCTTCATATTAGCAGGTGTGGCTTCAATAGCAGCACCTTGTTTGAATAAAAAGTTGTGTGCATACCCATCTGACACATTTTTCACTTCACCTTGTTTTCCTTTTCCTTTTACATCCTTTAAAAAGATTACCTTCATGATTTTTTGCCTCCTTCAATATATTCATCTATAACTTCTTTTAGTTGTTGTTCTACTTCTTCAAGTGTTGCATTATGTATTTGTGTAGCTGCATTCGTTAGGTGTCCTCCGCCTTCAAGTCCCTCCATAATCACCTGCACATTTACATCTCCAAGTGACCTTGCACTTACGCCAATTACATTATCACTTCTCATTGAAATGACAAATGAAGCAACCACTCCACTCATCGCAAGCAATGCATCAGCAGCTTGAGCAATAATAACCTGTTCATTAAACTCATTCTCATTACCCATTGCAATTGCAATACCCTGTTTATAAATGACTGCACTACCTATTAATTTTGCACGCTTATTAAAACTCTCGATATTCTCTTTTAAAAACTTCTGTACTAATACGGTATCTGCACCCTGTGAGCGAAGATAGGAAGCCGCATCAAACGTTCTTGAACCTGTTCGGAGCGTGAAGCTCTTTGTATCAACGATAATACCTGCAAGAAGGGAAGTAGCTTCTAGCATATTAATTTTCAATCGTTTAGGCTGATACTCTAATAATTCTGTAACTAATTCTGCTGTAGAAGAAGCATATGGTTCCATATAAACCAACAGTGGTGATTCAATAAATTCTTCACCTCTACGGTGGTGATCGATAACAACAACATTATCTAATTTTGCTAATAAGCGATCCTCAATAACTAATGAAGGCTTATGAGTATCAACTACCACAAGTAGCGTTTCATCAGATGAGATTTCTAAAGCCTGCTCCGGCGTTATAAAGTAACTCCAAAGCTCTGAGTGATTCTTAACTTCATCAATAAGTTTTGAGACACCCATGTCAATTTCTTCTTCTTTTAAAACAATGTATGCATCTTTTTGGTTAGCTTGTGCAACCTTTAATATTCCAATAGCTGCACCAATCGCGTCCATATCAGGGTATTTATGCCCCATAATGATAACTTTATCACTTTCATTGATAAGCTCTCGTAATGCATGAGAAATAACACGTGCACGTACTCGAGTGCGTTTTTCGATAGGGTTTGTTTTACCACCGAAAAATTTAACTTTTCCGTTGGTTTGTTTTATAGCAACCTGATCTCCACCTCTACCTAATGCCAAATCTAAGCTTGATTGTGCTAATGCACCAAGCTCTGGTAGTGATGAAACACCCGTCCCAATGCCAATACTTAATGTTAATGAGATATTTTCCTTTGCAGTCTTTTCCCTTACCTCATCAAGGATGGAAAACTTACTCTTTTCTAACTGAGTCAATATATGCTCATTTAAAACAGCTGTAAAACGTTCAGAGGATGTCCTTTTTAAATAAACTCCATTATCCATAGCCCATTTATTAAGGATGGTCGTCACATGGTTATTCATTAGACTTTTTCGTTGATCGTCCATTCCTTGAGTAACCTCATCATAGTTATCAAGGTAAATAACCCCTAAAACTGTGCGTTCATCTTCATATAGCTTTTCAATTTCTGTTTGTTCAGTAACATCAAAGAAATACAAGAGCCTTTCTTCTTTTTTTAATATCACTTTAAACTTCCGATCATGAAGAGTAACAATTTCAGTTTCTACTTCTTGTTTTATGAGAGGAACTAACTCTTCAGCAACATTATAAAGTGATCTTCCGACTAGGGTATCCTCATCAAAGCAAGAAGCAATATATGGGTTTGTCCATTCGATATATAAGTCATCATTAAATAACATAATACCAATCGGCATTTCCATAAGGGCTTCTTCCCCTACTTTTTTTAACCGATAGGATAGGGTTGAGATATAGCTTTCCATTTCTTTATTTAATAATGATTCAGCTCTAAATACATAATAGACCACAAATCCTAGGAGCAGAAAACAAGTAAATCCTATGATCCAATTGAAGTAAAACGTTATTCCCAACAAAATGAGTGAAATAAGTAGCAACGCATAAATTGGGTAACGAAACATCTTCTTTTTGTAAAAATCTGGCATAAATTCAGCTCCTACATTTTCGGTTGGTACATTACTTCTTTGGTGCTATTTTGTCTCTCATCTGAAAGCCTAAGTCAATTATACCTAAGATTCTAATAATATAAAGGAGAATAGGTATAAATAGAGAAAAGACTAAAATAACTATGGGAACTGCTTTTGAAATTCCTTTTTGAAAACAGTAATAAAATAGGAAAGAAAATCCTTGCACCATCATTAACAATTGTAATATGTAAAATAGATTAATGACTGCTGTGTATCCAAATGTTCCTACTTCAAACTCGATAAACATAAGTAGCATAACAATTAAGTAATACCATAACAAGCTTCTTGGTAATCTTAACTCTCTAAATGGTGGCCAAGATTCAATGTTCACCTTTAATCTCTTTAAAAAAGGAATAGAAAAAAGCTGTGTGAAAAAGGAGAATAGAAAGGCAATCATTAAAAACGTACTAGGAAGCAAATAGGGAAATATCTTCATTGCCTCTTCAAATTGTTGTAGGGCTTGTTCATTGGACTCCTGGCCAATCAATGTAAGAAGCTCATTGGACGTATTGAGAGTTTCTTTTGTCATCGTAATGGTTTCTTCCATTAAATTAATATTTAACAAGCTTACAGTTATTATATAAAGCACGGCAATATTTAGAAGATAAGCAACTGTTCCTCCCACTAATAATGCATAGCGCCCTTTTTGCTTTTCAATTAAATAACCTAGTACAATACCACTACTTCCAAACATGAATGTCATAGGTAAAGCCATCAGAGTCCCTATTATAAAAGAAACAACTAAAGCAGCTATAAAGAAAATAATAGCGTTTTTAAGCCCATTTCTTATTGCATAAATGATAAATGGCAATGGTAATAAGAATAGAACCAAAATGCCTAGTAATGGTATGTATAAAAATAGCAAGAGAATAATACTATATAGAGCAATTAAAATAGCTCCCTCTGTTAGCTGTTTTGTTTTCTTCACTACTCCACCTCAAATATTTTATAGAAATCATTTCTATTTTATCTGCAATTGAACTAGCATTCAACTATTTCAAGATTCTATAATGTCTGGTAATCAGTTTATCCTTTATTATGAGCAATGATAAGCTTAATTAATGTTTATAATTGCTATATAAAAAGCTCTTTTCACTAAAAGTTTTACTTAGAGATTAAATTTTAATTAGGAGTGGATTGGAGCGGAAGGCACTTGACTCCTGAGGGAAGTAGAGGAAAGGTCGAGACCCCGCAGACGGAACGTCGAAGAGGCTCGACTTCCTCCCCGATGGGAATTCGCTCTTGAAAAAGCCGGCTGTTGGGCTTTTTCATAATTCCCCGCGGAAAGCAAGTACCTGCAGCGCAAAGAAACGGTCTATATTCAAATTAAACTATTCATTCCTTACAAAATAAAACAAAAAAACAGTGAGAAAGTCTCACTGTTTTACTTTACTGATTATTCACCAGAAACGTATGGTAATAATGCCATTTGACGAGCACGTTTGATCGCAACTGTTAATTTACGTTGATATTTCGCGCTAGTACCTGTTACACGACGAGGTAAAATTTTACCACGTTCAGAAATAAAACGTTTTAACACGTCAAGATCTTTGTAGTCGATTTTAGTGATTCCGTGAGCTGTAAAGAAACAAACTTTACGACGTTTAGCTCCACGTCCACCTCTGCGTCCTCCTGCCATATGATACGCCTCCTTTTCCTAAAGATTTTTATAGATATACGCTGACTTTAAAACGGCAAGTCATCATCTGAAATGTCAATTGGTTGTCCATCATTTGCAAATGGATCATCATCCACTCGAGTATATCCTTGGTTGCTACGTTGATTCTGATTTTGATTTTGTTGTCCGAACTGGTTACCTTGCCCTTGAGGAGATCCACCATAACCTGATCCACCGCTGCGTTGTTGCTCAAAGCCACTTCCACCGGCACTATTTCTAGGCTCTAAAAATTGGACAGATTCCGCAACAACTTCAGTAACATATACACGTTTACCATCTTGACCTTCATAATTACGTGTTTGTAATTTACCGTCAACTCCAGCTAAACTACCTTTTTTCAAGAAGTTAGCAACGTTTTCAGCAGGTTTACGCCATACAACGCAATTAATGAAGTCTGCTTCACGATCACCTTGTTGGTTCGTAAATGTTCTGTTAACAGCTAAAGTAAAGGTTGCTATAGCAACTCCACTTGGGGTATACCTTAATTCAGGATCCTTCGTAAGTCTACCAACGAGAATTACGCGATTCATCATCAGAACCACTCCTTACATTATTAAAAAGAACATCGTGTTCTTAAAGTTTACTCTTCTTCTCTAATTACAATGTGACGGATAATGTCTTCACTGATTTTAGCTAAACGATCGAACTCTTTAACTGCTTCAGAATTAGACATAACGCTAAGAATCATGTAATAACCATCGCGGAAATCATTGATTTCATAAGCAAGACGACGTTTACCCCATTCTTTAACATTAGCAATCTCCGCACCATTGTCAGTTAAAACGCCATTAAAACGCTCAACTAAAGCTTTTTTAGCTTCATCTTCAATGTTTGGACGGATGATATACATTACTTCGTACTTTCTCATCACGTTCACCTCCTTTTGGACTAACGGCCCTATATGGGCAAGGAGCAATCTTTTCAATTACTCACAGAAACAGATTATACCACATTGGAATATTCGTTGCAATACAGTTTACTTCCAAATTATGAAAAAGAGTAGTTTTGCAAGTCTGTTGATTAAAAAAATATACAAAATCCCTTAGCTTGTTCTTTAAGCTAAGGGATAAATTGATAAATTAAACATTAAAACGGAAGTGAATAACATCTCCATCTTGTACAATATATTCTTTTCCTTCTAGACGTACTCTACCTGCTTCTCGAGCAGCTGTCATAGAACCATTTCCAATTAAATCTTCAAAAGAAACAGTTTCAGCACGGATAAATCCACGTTCAAAGTCCGTGTGAATAATTCCAGCACATTGTGGTGCTTTCATCCCTCTTCTAAAAGTCCAAGCACGAACCTCTTGTTCACCCGCTGTGAAGTAAGTTGCTAGTCCTAATAAGCTATATGACGCCCTGATTAACTGATCTAAGCCAGACTCCTCAATACCAATCTCTTCAAGGAACATTGCTTTTTCTTCTCCATCTAATTCAGCAATTTCAGATTCGATCTTTGCACAAATAACAATTACTTCAGCATTGTCTTTTTCAGCAAATCCTCGGACCATTTTCACATATTCATTATTAGATGGGTCTGCTACTTCATCTTCACTAACGTTTGCAACATAAAGTACAGGCTTGATTGTTAACAGATGAAGGTGTTTCACAAATTTCATTTGCTCATCTGTAAACTCAACAGTACGAGCTGGAAGATTGTTTTCAAAAGCTTCCTTTAATTTAACTAATGCCTCATGCTCAAATACTGCATCTTTATCTTTTTGTTTAGCTAACTTTCCAACACGATCCATTCGTTTTTCAACAGATTCTAAATCAGCCAAAATTAGTTCAAGATTAATTACTTCAATATCATCAATCGGATCTACTTTACCAGAAACGTGCGTGATGTTATCATCTGCAAAGCAGCGAACAACATGACAAATCGCATCTACTTGGCGAATGTGAGACAAGAACTTATTTCCTAAACCTTCACCTTTGCTTGCTCCTTTTACAATCCCTGCAATATCAGTAAATTCAAACGCAGTCGGAACAGTTTTCTTAGGCTTTATTAACTCAGTTAATTTATTTAAACGGTGATCAGGAACCTCAACAATCCCTACATTCGGGTCAATTGTACAAAACGGATAGTTTGCAGATTCAGCACCTGCTTGTGTAATTGCATTAAATAGAGTAGATTTCCCTACGTTTGGAAGACCTACAATACCAGCTGTTAAAGCCATCGTTTTTCACTCCTCTTTTATTACATGGCTTCTTTATAAGAGCCATTTTCCGTAAACCATAACCTTTCACAATTATAGATATATCAAATAAAAAAGACAAGTTAATTCTGTTTGTTTTATAACGTTACCTTGTAAATGGGGTAGTAGGCTGTCATAGGAGTTATTCGCTAACATCCACTTCGCTTTCCGCGGGCGGTCCGTGAGCCTCCTCGTCGCTCCGCTCCTGTGGGGTCTCACATTGACGCGCTTCTCCCGCAGGAGTCTTCGTGGATGTTAGCGAATAACAGCACTCTGTATAAGAGTAGCTAATTATATAGTTGAATAATAATATAAAAACATTTTAAGTGATAATAATTTTTTGTCCTAGAGTGGATTGAAGCGGAAGGCACTTGACTCCTGCGGGATTAGAGGAAAGGTCGAGACCCCGCAGATGGTACGTCGAGGAGGCTCGACTTCCTCCCCGATGGGAATCCGCCCTTGAAAAAGCCGGCAGTTGGGCTTTTTCATGATTCCCCGCGGAAAGCAAGTGCTTGCAGCGGAAAGAAACGGACTAGCTTCAGATTGTTTTTTAAAATGTATTAAAAGAACCGCCCCAGTTAAGGAACGGCATAGTGTTTAGATCTTTTCAATGTTTACTAAGCAATCGTATAGTGTACTTCCTAACCCATTATCCGAAACTCTATCAGGAGTTAGAAGGTTAACACTTCCCCCATACTTGCTCCATTGGCCCTCATCTATATTTATCGTGGTTGGATGAGCATTTTCGAGGATTTTAACGATTCCCTTAACCTCTCCTCTATCGTTATAAACTCTTACCGAATCATTTTCACTTAAGCCATTTTCTCTAGCAATATCTATTGATATATCTACTTTGATTTGTTGCATGCTTTCAATAAGGTGATAATGCTGAGAATGATTTGAGCGCATTGGATGTATTGTCAACAAAGTATAAGGATATTTCTCTAGCAGTTCATTATTGGTTGATTCCTCAGGAAATAAAAGTGACAGTTTACCGTTGTACCCTTTTTCAAAAGCCGTTGCCGAGGTAAACTCGAACTTACCGCTTGGGGTAGTAAATCTATAGTCACTCCAAGGAACGTGATCAACAGGTAATTCCACATGATTATTTTCTAAAAACTGCTCTAAAGTAATCCCTTTTTCCTCTAAATAACCTAGGCCTAATTGAAGAAATTCCCTTCTTGAGTAATGAAAGTCTTCTCCAAATCCAAGTAATTCTGCTAACCTAGTCCAAATCCATAGATCAGATTTTGCTTCACCAGGAGGATCGACAAGCTTAGGGCCATAATTAGCGTAATGATGGTACATAGAAGAAAAATAGATATCTTCCTCTTCGAAAACTGTTGTCGTTGGTAATACATAATCTGCTAAGACTGCAGTATCTGTCATGAACTGGTCGATTACAACTAAGGTATCTACAGACTCAAAGGCTTTTTTAACTAAATTTGTATCAGGCACTTGTGTCAATGGATTTCCACATGTAACAATAATCATTTTAATCTTTGGATCTACTGCTTCTAAAATCCCCTTAGCCTGTTGCATCATCGTAAAAGTTCTTGTTTCCTCTTTTTTCTGTGGTAGTGTAAGGGCGCCATAATCAAAACTTTGACCAACTTGGAGGTTACCATAGTTTGATCCCCCTCCACTAATTCCAATGTTACCACTCACAGCAACTAAAGCATTGATTAAACGGATTGTATTTCCTCCGTTTGTATACCTTTGCATTCCTAATCCCAAAAATGTTGCAGTTGGTCTATCTGCAAATGATTTCGCTAATAAGGAAATTGTTTCACGTGAAACATTTGTACGTTCAACTATTTCGTCAAATGTAATACTATTCACTAATTCTAATAAATCAGAGAATCCGATGGTATAACCATTAATAAATTCTTTATCTTCAAGGTTCAACCTTACCAATTCTTTAATAATACCTAAAGCTAATATTCCATCCATACCAGGCTTTATCTGAACATAGTGATCTGCCATTTTTGCAGTTGCATTTGATATTGGATCAATTACAATAATTTTTGTACCTTTTTTCTTAACTTCAAGTAGGTACTGATAAAGGTGCATGTTAGTTCTAACAACATTACGTCCCCAAATGACTACATGTTTACTGTTGAAAATATCTTCTGGTGCATGACTCCATGAATTTCCAAAGTCCCATCTCTGCGCCTCAATTCCTGCTCCCCAACAAATACTACCTGTAAGCTCTGTTACACCACCATAGCAATTAAAAAATCGTTGATCTAAACTTTTTAATAGACCCCCATTTGAATAATCATGACTATGAAGGACCGCTAAAGGACCAAATTCTAACTTGATACCTTTCATTTTTTCAGCAATTTCTTGGAATGCTTGTTCCCATGAAATTTCTTTAAATAACCCATTTTCCTTTTTTAGTGGATATAATAAACGTTCTTCCGAGTTTGTTCTTGTTTCAAGCATTCTTCCTCGTCCACATATTTTACCTTTTGTGATTGGGTGATTTTTATCTCCATCAACTTTTACAACTCTTCCATTTTCTACAGTAACTTCAAAACCACAGTTATCCCAACAGTTTAAGGAACAGGAACTAATTACTTTACTCACCATGTTATTTTCTCCTCTACCCCACAATATCTATTTATATATTTTCAAAAGGCCTAGCTACCTTCTAGCTAGACCTCTCTCTTATTCTTCGTGCTTCACTAAAATTTTCTTCACTTTTCTCGAGAACTCTTTCCTAGGAATTAACACACTGTGAGAACATCCCTCACATTTTATACGAATATCCATCCCCATACGGATAATCTTCCAGCGGTTGGTTCCACAAGGATGCTGCTTTTTCATTTCAACAATATCATTCATTGCAAAATCTTTATCTACCATATATCATCACCTTCTTACCCTTTACCTCAATATTGAATTTAAAATGGAGTAAGTCTATTTTCACAGTGTTCTTTCTACTATGAAATGGAGGTGTAAATCCTAACCGTTTTGCTTTTCTGTATTTCCTTCATCTCTAGTATACATGACCATGCGTGGATATGGAATTTCAATACCATGTTGATCTAATCTAAGTTTAACTTCTTTACGTAAAATTCTTGATATATAAAAATGACGCATTGGTAAGACCTCTGATACAATACGTAAAACCACTTCAGAAGCACCCAGCATCTGAACACCTAATACCTCAGGTGTTTTTATCATATCTTCATATTTATCAGGCAACTCTTGTAATAGTTCTTCTAGAATTTTTTCAGTTTTAGGGATATCTCCTTCATAGGAAATACTAATATCTACTACAGCAACACTATTATTTATAGAAAAATTGGTTACCTCTATAATACTTCCATTTGGTAATATATGAACTTCTCCAGTAAAGGACTTTATCTTAGTTGTTCTTAATCCTATTTCTTCAACTGTTCCTTCAAAGGTTCCTGTCCTTATAAAATCACCAACTGAAAATTGATCTTCAAAAATGATAAAAAAGCCGGTTATGATGTCTCTAACTAAATTTTGTGCTCCAAAACCTATTGCTAGGCCAACGATTCCAGCACCTGCTAATAAAGCACGTATCTCAATACTTAGAGATTCAAGGATCATCACGATAACAACAAAATAGACTACATAGCGGAGTACATTTTCTAACAGTTTAATCAGTGTAGCGGTTCGCCTCTCAGATACCCTTAGAGGACTACTGTTTCTAACTCTAAAAATATTCTGGATAGCTAATCGTCCTATTCGAATGACAATTCCTGCAATGATGAGAATAAGGATTATTTTTAGAATTCCCATCCCAATGCTCATCCACATTTCTTCGTTCGTTAATTCAGTCATAACTTTTTCATAAAGTCTGTTAAGCCAATTCAATAATAATCTTCCTCACATTAAAAATAGTTTATCAGGTATTCTATTCTATTTATAGCGGTTTGTAATAGGATACAATAAAATAGCACCCAATAGGTATAAATTTGCAATCCCATATAGCGGATAAAGTATGGATACTAGCTTTGCAAAACCAAATTTTGTAAAAGGTATCATCGCTACAAGAATAATAGCAGCAATAAGCCATAAAGGTAAGTGAATCTTTTCTCTAAATCTCGAAGAAAGTCCAAACAGTCCAGAAGCAGCTGTTGTGTAAATTGCTGCCCACAGAATAAAGGACATAAACATAATGATTATATACGGATAATTCTCAATAATAGCAAACAATGGAATCTCATATAGAACAATTTTATTTGCTATCTGAATTAATGACTCATTATAAATAATTGAGATTGTGCCTAATACTAAACCACTTCCTACACTAGCTATTAATGCTTCTCCGTTACTTTTCACTTCTTTTCCTATTGCAGATATTACAGCCACTAAAGGTAAGATATTTAATGCTGAAAAAGTAAAAGCTGTAGGCCAATTATTCTGTTCCTTAATGTTAAAGGAGAAGGATTGCCCATTCATATATAAAAAAGAAAGTAAGATACCTACCAAGCCTACAACCAATAAGGGTATTAGAAAAGCATTCATCGAAATCATACCTTTAATATCCCATATAAACAATAATACTAAGAGAACTGAAAATAAAAGAATTCCCCCAAAATAAGGGATATGAAACATCTCAAGTGTTGCCCCTCCCCCTGCAAGCATAACCACAGTGGTGGAAAATAAATATATTACAATTAAAACCTCGTAAAAGTAGGAAAGTTTTCTCCCAATTAACATTCGTAGTACTGGTGAAAAGTGTTCCGATTTCTTTTCATAGCTTATTTTCATAATTATATAACATGATATAGAAAAAACTAGAGTAAATAGTATGATGGCAAGTCCACTTTGATCACCAAAAAATTCCCAAAGCTCCCTTCCCGATGCATACCCTGCCCCGATAATTGTTCCCATAATTAGAAACATCCATTTAAATCCTGATCGCCACATGTTTTCGCCTCCCTGCTCTCTTCTATTTAACTAAGAAGTTTCGTGAATTATGTATAGATTTTCACTTTTGTCCGTATACTGTTAGTACTATTAACTAGGGGTGAAATCTATGAATCTAAAATCGAAACTTTTTGATCTCCAGAAAGACGACCTATCTAGAATTCCCTATGACAGAGAGGATGCACGCAAGAGTATTTCAGTACGACTAGCTTCACTTTTACCAGCATCCAATCGGCCAATTGTATTTATTTGTATAGGCACAGATCGTTCTACAGGAGATTCGTTGGGCCCCTTAATTGGCACAAAACTACATGAAAAAGGGATGTCCCTGTTTCATGTATATGGCACTTTGGATGAACCTATACATGCTGTTAATTTAATAGAAAAGGTAAATATGATTCAAAACACCTTCAATAATCCATTTATTATAGGAATTGATGCATGTTTAGGTAGATTAAAAAATGTGGGTATTGTTACGATTGATGAAGGTCCGGTTAAACCAGGTGCCGGGGTCAATAAAGAGTTAATTCCAATTGGAGATATACATATTACAGGTATTGTGAATGTCAGTGGATTCATGGAGTTTTTTGTCCTTCAGAACACAAGGCTCAGCCTAGTCATGAAGATGGCAAATAGTATTGCAGAAGGCATAGCCGAAACCGAAAAACACATACTACGACGAAGAGAAATTGTAAATTTAGCTAATCACGATACATTAACAAATTAATTTTTGCGTAAAGAAAGAGCACAAAAAAAGTCTATCCCTATTGGTAGACTTTTGTGTGTTTTTTTTCAATTTTATAGAAATGTTTGTACGAAATGGACCATATTGCTCCAATAATATACACAGGTTACAAGTCCTGCTGTTACAAGGATACCAGGAAGTAAATTCGCAACTCGTATCGTAGTAATTCCTAGCAAGTTTAAACCTATAGCTAATATCATTAAGCCTCCGGTAGAAGTCATATCAGCAATAAATGCATCCATTAGATCTGTAGGAACCCATTTTTCGATTTGCGTTGCAAATAATGCGATTGAACCTTGATATAACATCACTGGTACTGCCGAAAATAGTACACCTATACCTAATGTTGTTGCTAAAACTAAGCTAGTAAAGCCATCAATTATTGATTTCGTATAAAGTACACGATGGTCCTGTCTAAGCCCACTGTCTAATGAACCGATGATAGCCATCGCACCTATTACGAAAATCAGAGTAGCAGTAACAAAACCTTTCGCTATACTACCTTCGCCTTTAGCACCTATTTTTCGTTCAATCCAAAGTCCAAGTTTATTTAGCTTTCCGTCTAAATCCCACCATTCACCTAGAACAGCACCTAACACAAGACTAAATATAACAATTAAGAACTGATTGCTCTTTAGTCCCATTTGAATTCCTAGTATAACGACCGCTAGTCCTATTCCATGCATGACAGTTGTTTTCATCTTTTCAGGTATACGATGTAGTACTTTACCTAATAGTGTACCAAGAATGATACACAATCCATTTACAATTGTTCCTAGCAATACCATCCTACTATTCTCCTAAACCCAACAAATTATGACACATTAGAAGGATCTAACAATTCAAGAATTCGTTCTAAATCATCATTTGAAAAGAACTCAATTTCAATTTTACCTTTTTTCTTGTTTTGTTTAATAGATACCGAAGTACCAAATCTTTCTCTTAGTAACGTTTCACGCTCTCGAATGAATATATTTTTTTCTTTTTTGGGTTTCAATGTTTCACGTGAAACATTTTCATTAATTTCAGCAACTAAGAGTTCTAATTGACGTACATTCAGCTTCTCTTTAATGACCTTTTCAACGACAGGCTGTAACTTTTCTTTTTTCTTTAGTCCTAATAAAGTACGACCGTGCCCCATTGATAATTGTCCATCGGATATAAGATCTTGAATTTGCTTTGGTAGAGCCAAAAGTCGAAGGTGATTTGCAATATGAGGACGACTTTTCCCTAAACGCTGTGCTAATTGTTCTTGAGTAAGCTTTAAATGATCGATCAACGATTGATATGCAATTGCTTCTTCTATAGGAGTTAAATCTTCACGTTGTAAATTCTCCAGTAAAGCAATTTCCATCATCTGTTGTTCATTTAAATCTCTTACTACAACAGGAACTGCAGCAAATTTAGCCTCTTTCGCTGCACGAAACCTTCTTTCTCCAGCTACAATCTCAAAACCCTTTATACTCTTTCTTACAATGATTGGTTGTAAAATACCATGAGTTAGGATGGACTCTTTTAACTCAGAGATTGCTTCAGGATTGAATGTTTTACGTGGTTGATAAGGATTTGGCCTCAAATCTTTAATTTTAACTTCTTGTACAATTTCTTCTTTACCAACTTCCATTGTTGAAAACAATGCGTTTATGCCTTTACCTAACCCCTTAGCCATTCTTAACCACTTCCTTTGCAAGATCTAAATAAACTTCCGCTCCTCTTGATTTCGGATCGTAGATAATAATTGGTTCCCCATGGCTCGGCGCTTCACTTAACCGTACATTTCTAGGAATAATTGTTTTGTAAACTTTATCTTGAAAATATTTTTTCACTTCATCAATAACTTGAATTCCTAAATTTGTACGAGCATCTAACATTGTAAGTAACACACCTTCAATCATTAGATTCGTATTAAGGTGCTTTTGAACTAATCGAACTGTATTAAGTAATTGACTTAATCCCTCTAGTGCGTAATATTCACATTGTACAGGAATCAAGACAGCTTCAGATGCAGTTAATGCATTTATGGTTAACAGGCCTAGGGATGGAGGACAATCAATAATAATATAGTCATACTGATCCTTTACCTCATCAAGAGCCCTTTTCAGTCGTACTTCCCTGGAAATTGTAGGAACTAATTCAATCTCTGCCCCTGCTAATTGTATTGTTGCAGGAATCATATATAAATTTTCAACAACCGTTGGTTTAATTACATCACTTGCATTCACATCATCAACTAAAACGTCATAAATACACTGATCTACCTCTGCTTTTTCAATACCGGTTCCACTTGTTGCATTTCCTTGTGGATCAATATCAACGAGTAATACCTTTTTACCGATATATGCTAAGCATGCACTTAAATTAACCGATGTAGTTGTTTTCCCAACTCCACCCTTTTGGTTTGCAATCGCGATAATCTTCCCCACGACTTCACCTACTTTCAGTCAACAATCTTTTCTACACTTTCACTATTTTATCACGAAAAAGTATACTTTGATGTTTTTTTCAAAAAAAAATTACTAGAATAAGAACTATTTACTAGATTCAATGTTCCACGTGAAACATTTATAGGTATTTTTCCAATTAATACATAGAAAAAGGATAGTAAATGGGATATGTAATAAATGATTTTGTGGAGGTTACTTAATATACATTTAATAGTGAATTGAAGCGGAAGACACTTGACTCCTGCTCAGAAGTTGAGGAAAGCAAGTGGCTGCAGTAGAAAGGAACGGTCAAGATTCAAATCAAAAAAAATATTTGGAATTATCACTAATAATAACATAACAAAAAACCCCATCAAATGATGAGGAAATCTATTTTTTAGGTATTTTTATAGTAAACTGATAATAGTCTTCAAATTCTTCTTCTTCAGAATCAATTGAGACACCACTCTCGTTAACCATTGTTAACGATTGTCTAATTGTATTCATAGCAATTCTCGTATCTCTACTAAATGCTTTTCGTTTTGGTTGTGGCTTCTTTTTTGTCTGCTCAAGCATTCTGACAACACGATCTTCTGTTTGTTTAACATTTAATTGTTTTTCAATAATTTCTTTCATTAATTGAACCTGTTTTTCAGGATCTTTTAATGGAATTAAGGCACGAGCATGACGTTCTGTTAAGCTTTTTTCCATTAGTGCATTTTGCACATCATCCGGAAGTTTTAACAACCTTAACTTATTTGCAACAGTTGATTGTCCTTTGCCTAGTCTTTGTGCTAGTGCTTCTTGAGTTAAATTGTGTAGTTCTAATAGTTTGGAGTATGCAACAGCTTCTTCAATAGCAGATAATTCTTCACGTTGTAAGTTTTCAATTAAAGCTACAGATGCTGTCTCTTTGTCATTAAATTCTTTTACAATCGCAGGAATGGTTTCCCAATTTAATGATTGCACTGCCCTCCAACGTCTCTCACCAGCAATAATTTCAAATTTATCATCAGAATATTCTCTGACAACTATCGGCTGTATGACACCATGTGTTCGAATTGTTAAAGCAAGCTCAGAAATTTTTTCCTCATTAAAAACTGTACGTGGCTGAAATCTATTGGGCACAATGTTTTGAACAGGTATTTGTTTTACTTCTTCATTTAATTGCTGTTTTTCTTCAGAAACAGAAACAGTTTCAGTGTCTTTTTCTACTACTATTTCTTTTGCTATTTCTTTTTCACTAAGACTAAAGAAGCGTGAAAAAGTATTCTTCATGAGCCTACACCACCTTTTGAAACTCCTCTATAAGAATTCTCTATTAATCGATTCTTTCCTGCTACATTTGGCTTAAAATATAAAATAAAAGTTTGATAGAATTATTACTATTGTCACTAATAAATAATAGTTTACTAGAAAATGTTCCACGTGAAACATTATACCAGATTTAAGGTAAGAGAAAAACTAGTTAGTGACCGGTCTAGTTTTTCTCTTTTTGTTTCATTTCGTTATTTTATTGGTGTCCGATTAGGTGTCCCTGGTTTTCTAGGATACTTTTTGGGAGTTGTTTTAATCTTGTTAATAAGCACAATATTTCTTTCGCTATTTTCGATGGGCAATAAGAAGTGTTTTAACTCCGAAACTTGTCCACCTAAGACAGCTATTGCTTTCTTACTATCTTCTAGTTCATCTTGTGCGGCACTTGCCTTCATTGCGATAAAGGTCCCATTTACTTTGACTAATGGTAGGCATAGTTCGCTTAGTACTGATAACCTAGCAACCGCTCTAGCCATAACAATATCGTATGACTCTCTAATATCAGGTCTTTGCCCAAATGTCTCAGCTCGATCATGATAAAACGATACAGAATCAAGGTTTAATTCCTGTGCTAGATGATTTAAGAAGGTAATTCTTTTTTGTAAAGAATCTACAATTGAAACATTAAGATGTGGAAAACAAATTTTTAATGGGATACTCGGAAATCCAGCACCCGCTCCTACATCACAAACTGTCTCTACCTTAGTGAAATCAAAATGAAAGGCAGAAGTAATCGAATCATAAAAATGTTTCAGATAAACCTCAGGCTTTTCAGTGATTGCTGTTAAATTAATCTTCTCATTCCATTCAACAAGTAATTCATAATACTTTTCAAATTGATCAAGTTGTTGCTGAGAAAGGGTAATCCCTTTCTCAGCTAACATTTCAACAAAAATATTGATATTCATGTGTTCATCCTTTCGCAGCGTAACCTACAGTTCACTTGATACCCTAGCAATCCTTCCTTGCTCTAAGTAAATTAAGAGGATCGAAACATCTGCTGGATTAACTCCTGAAATTCTAGATGCTTGACCTACAGAAAGTGGCCTAACTTCTTTTAACTTTTGTCTGGCCTCATTTGCTAAGCTTGAAATAGCATCATAGTCAATATTCTCTGGGATTTTCTTATCCTCCATCTTTTTATGACGCTCTACCTGTTGCAAGGATTTTTCAATATAACCTTCATATTTAACCTGTATTTCTACCTGTTCTGACACATCAGGATTAATCTCATAGTCTGCTGGAACCATTTGATGTATATGAGCATATGTCATTTCTGGCCGCTTGAGTAAATCAGCTGCACGAATACCATCTTTTAACTCACTTCCACCAACAGAACGGATAATCTCTTGAACTTCTTGTGTTGGTTTAATAATAATTGATTGTAAACGTTCTTTTTCTTGTTCTATTGCGGCCTTTTTTTCCTCAAAAGCCTTATATCGGTCTTCACTAATAAGTCCCAGTTCATAGCCTTTATCTGTTAAACGCAAATCTGCATTATCATGTCGTAGTAATAAGCGATACTCTGCACGAGAGGTTAAAAGTCTATAGGGTTCATTGGTTCCTTTCGTGACTAAATCATCAATAAGTACTCCAATATACGCATCAGATCTGTTTAAGATTAACTCTTCTTTATCTAACGAACGTCTACCTGCATTAATACCCGCCATAATTCCTTGGCCAGCAGCTTCTTCATAACCGGATGTTCCATTTATTTGACCTGCAGTGTATAAATTCTTGATTTTTTTTGTTTCAAGTGTTGGCCATAGTTGTGTTGGGACAATTGAATCATATTCAATAGCATATCCCGCTCTCATCATTTGTACGTTTTCTAAGCCTGGGATGGTTTTTAACATTTGTTGTTGGACATCCTCAGGTAAACTTGTTGAAAGTCCTTGAACATATACTTCCTGTGTATTTCTACCTTCAGGTTCTAAGAAAATTTGATGACGCGGTTTATCATTAAAACGAACCACTTTATCCTCTATAGATGGGCAATATCTAGGACCTGTTCCCTTGATCATTCCAGAGTACATTGGCGAACGATGTAAATTATCATCAATTAATTGATGTGTTTCAAGGCTAGTATAGGTTAACCAACAAGGTAGTTGGTCGGTAATGTATTTTGTTGTCTCATAGGAAAAAGCACGAGGAATATCGTCTCCAGGCTGTATTTCCGTTTTACTGTAATCAATAGAGAGACTGCTAACTCTTGGTGGTGTACCTGTTTTGAATCGAACTAAATCAAAGCCTAATTCTTCTAGATGATTGGATAAAGAAATAGAAGGCTGCTGATTATTAGGGCCACTTGAGTACTTAAGGTCACCGATAATAATTTCGCCTCTTAAAAATGTTCCCGTTGTAATAACAACCGCTTTTGCTTCATATTCTGCTCCTGTTTGGGTAACAACCCCTTTACAGACACCATCCTCAACAATAAGTCTCTCGACCATGCCTTGGACAAGAGTTAGATTTTTTTCATTTTCTAATGTTTTTTTCATTTCATGTTGATAATCAAACTTGTCTGCTTGAGCCCTTAGAGCACGAACAGCAGGGCCTTTTCCTGTGTTAAGCATTCTCATTTGAATATGTGTTTTATCAATATTTTTTGCCATTTCACCACCTAAAGCATCGATTTCACGTACAACGATACCTTTAGCTGGTCCTCCCACTGAAGGGTTACATGGCATAAATGCAACCATATCTAGGTTAATGGTAATCATTAACGTTTTCGCACCAACTCGGGCCGCACCTAATCCAGCTTCACAACCTGCATGACCTGCACCGATGACAATAACATCAAATGATCCGGCTTTATATCCCATCAAATGGTCCCTCCTTTATTTAGGACTCAATATACTACGTTATTTTCCTAGACAAAATTGTGAAAATAACTGATCAATTAAACTTTCATGTACGGCGTCACCAATTATTTCTCCAAGAATTTCCCAGGTTCTTGTCAAATCAATCTGTACCAAATCAATTGGAACATTTATCTCGATTCCCGAAATTGCATCTTCAATTGTTTTCTTTGCTTGATTTAAAAGTGCAATGTGACGAGAATTAGAAACGTACGTTAAATCTCCAGATTCAATATTACCTGCAAAAAACATAGAAGAAATTGCTTCTTCTAATGTATCAATACCTTCTTCTTCTAAGAGAGACGTTGTAACTAGATGTTGACTTGACATAATCTCCTTAACTCTATGTAAATCAATTTTTTGAGGAAGGTCGGTTTTATTAATAATGACAATTGTGTCCATTCCTTTAACAGCTTCGAATAACTTTTCATCTTCCTCTGATAATGCTTCATTATAATTAAGTACTAACAGTATTAAATCTGCTTTTTTTAGTACTTCTCTAGAACGTTCTACACCAATACGTTCAACAATATCTTCAGTTTCACGTATACCAGCCGTATCAACAAGTCTAAGTGGAACTCCTCTAACATTTACATACTCTTCAATCACGTCACGAGTTGTTCCTGGTATGTCTGTTACAATAGCTTTATTTTCATGAACTAGACTATTTAATAGTGAGGATTTACCTACATTCGGCCTACCGATGATAACAGTCGAAAGTCCCTCACGCAAAATTTTACCTTGATTTGAGGTACGCAGTAGAATTTCAATTTCATTACGTACTTTTGAAGCTTTTTCAATTAGAACGGTATGGGTCATTTCCTCAACATCATCATATTCCGGATAATCTATGTTTACTTCAATATGAGCTAGAGTTTCAAGTAGCTCTTGTCTTAACCTTTGAATAAGCTTGGATAGACGCCCTTCCATTTGGTCAATGGCTACATTCATAGCACGATCCGTTTTAGCTCGTATTAAGTCCATTACGGCTTCAGCCTGAGATAAATCAATTCTTCCATTTAAAAAAGCTCGTTTTGTAAATTCACCCGGCTCTGCTAACCTTGCACCTTGAGTTAGTACAAGCTGTAACACTCTATTTACAGAAACAAGTCCACCATGACAATTTATTTCAACGACATCTTCTCTCGTAAATGTCCTTGGTCCTCTCATTAAAGAAACCATGACTTCCTCTACGACCTGATCCTTATCTGGGTCTACAATATTTCCATAGTGAATTGTATGCGACTCTACCTCACTCAATTTCTTCCTCGATTTTGTTTTAAAAATTGTATCGGCAATTGCAATTGCTTCCTCACCACTTAATCGGACGATAGCAATTGCTCCCTCTCCCATCGGAGTTGAAATTGCGGCAATCGTATCAAATTCCATGACTTCACCTCTTTTGCCACTTTCACAGTTGTTCTATTTTTACTTATCCACTATCCACTCAAACAATTTATATTATTCCCTATTTATCCACATAGATAACGAGTCCGTACCATTTTTTGAGTATCAGTCTAATTTTAACTTATCCACATGTGAATAACAATATAGAAGGCTGGTTTTAGGAAAAGATTGTTGCATTATATCGATGATTGACGAGTTTTTTAAATAGGTTTATGTCTTTGAAGGTAAAAAATCCAAAAAAATACCCTTAGGATTAATCTCCTAAGGGTATTTAACATTTACTTATTTGGTGTAATTACAAGATGACGATTTGGATCAGTACCACTTGAAAATGTTTTGACCTTTTTGTTTGTTACTAGAGCTGTATGAATCACTTTACGCTCATATGAAGGCATTGGTTCTAACGCAACATCTTGTCCGGTTCGAACAGCTTTATCTGCAAGTCTTTCTGCTAGCTGTATTAATGTATCCTGGCGTCGTCTGCGGTAATTTTCAGCATCAACAATGATATTAATGAATTGCTCTGAGAAACGGTTCGCTACTAACTGAGTTAGATACTGGAGAGAATTTAAAGTTTGGCCACGTTTACCAATTAAAATGGCAATCTTTTCTCCAGAAATGTTAAATTCAACATTTTTTCCTTGAACAGTTACTTCGATTTGTGCTGAAACTCCCATATTTGCTATTACTTGCTGTAAAAACTTTTTTGATTCTTCAACCGGATCCATCTTCATTGTTACTTTAACAATAGCTGGTTTTGTGCCGAAGATTCCGAAAATCCCTTTTTTACCTTCATCAATAATTGTAATTTCTGCGCGGTCTTTTGTTGTTTGTAATTGAGCTAAAGCTGATTCTACTGCTTCATCGACTGTTTGGCCTGTAGCAGTTATCTGTTTCACTTTTTTGCTCCTCCCGCAGGTTTTCCAGCAGCTGCTTTTAGCTCTGGACCTTTAATAAAGTAAGTTTGTACAATCATAAATAAGTTACCAACTACCCAGTATAAAGAAAGTGCAGCCGGGAATGTTATTGCAAAGATAATAATCATGATTGGCATAATCCATAGCATCATTGCCATTTGAGGATTTAAGTTCTCAGTTCCTGCCATCATCATCTTCTGTTGAATAAAAGTTGTAGCACCTGCTACCAACGGTAAGATAAAGTATGGATCGGCTTCGCCAAGATCAAACCATAAAAAGTTATGAGTTGATATTTCCTCAGTTCTCATGATAGCGTGATAAAATCCAATTAAGATTGGCATTTGAATTAGTAGTGGCATACAGCCGGCTAATGGATTAACTCCATGCTTTTGGAAAAGCGCCATTGTTTCCTGTTGTAGCTTTTGTTGTGTTTTTTGATCTTTGGAACTGTATTTATTACGAAGTTCCATTAGCTCTGGTTGAATAGCTTGCATCGCTTTAGAGCTCTTCGTTTGCTTAATCATTAATGGTAAGATCGCAAAACGAATGATCAAAGTAACAATAATAATGGCTAGTCCATAGTTCTCGTTAGTTAACTCAGCAAAATATGTAATAAGCCATGAAAGTGGATAAACAAAATACGAATTCCAAATACCTTCACTTTCTGCAGTAATCGGCTCATTGATTTCTGTACAACCAGTTAACAGCAATAAAAGAGCAATTAATGTACTAAAAAGTAATATTCGCTTTTTCAACCGAATTTCCTCCTAAAAGTAGTAGATTCCAATGATAATTAAAGATAAGAAGCCTCTATGTATTTTATCACTTTTCACCCAAAATTTCTTTGAAAACCAAAAATTTATCACTTATATTTCATTTTCAATACCTTAGCCAGTTTCATAACATGTCTTAAGCTATTGGTTACTTCATAATAATCCATTACAGATGTAGGTTTTCTAGCAATAACAATGTAGTCCTTGTTTTGATCAAGATGTTCTTGATGCTCAAGGAAAAACTGCCGTATCAATCGTTTTATACGATTTCGTGTAACTGCATTTCCTATCTTTTTACTAACCGATAACCCAATCCGAAAATGTGTCTGCTCTTTTTCTAGCACATAAACGACAAACTGACGATTCGCTGTAGATATTCCTTTTTGGAATACAGTTTGAAAATCTTTATTATCTTTTATTCGAAATTCCTTTTTCATCGTAACACTCCTGCATTCATAAGGATCATCTTAATTTAAACCTTCACTTTACAGACTGGTACTTTATCCGTAAACCTCCACTACCAGTATTCGCATAAAGCATTTTACTTTAAACATAAGAATTTCACCTTAGAAAAAAAGACCACTGACGATTCAGTGGCCTATGCTGATAATACTTTTCTTCCTCTTTGACGACGACGAGCTAAGACTTTACGTCCGTTCTTTGTGCTCATACGGCTACGGAAGCCATGAACTTTACTACGCTTACGTTTGTTTGGTTGAAACGTTCTTTTCATTATATGACACCTCCCTGAGGATATTGCTCTTTTTGAAAATGTTAAAGACAGTCTTACTAATTATAGTGAGGATACCAGTAAATTGTCAACCTCTATAAGCCAATAAACACTAAGAATGTTATTTGTAAATTCTAGAAATAACTATATAAGAGGTTTTTATCTGCTTATTTATAGTTCAGAAAGTGATTTATATGACCTCGGTTTGGCTGTTTCGCAGTTTAAAGGGTGCATAAATTTGATTTATGTGACCTTGGTTTGGCTGTTTCACCGTTTGGTGGTCGCATAAATTGATTTATGTGACCTTGGTTTGGCTGTTTCGCCATTTGGAGGGCTCATAAATTGATTTATGTGACCTCAGTTTGGCTATTTCACCATTTGGAGGGCTCATAAACTAATTTATGTGACATCGGTTTGGCTGTTTCACCATTTTAGGGCGCATAAACTAATTTATATGACTAACAACTATAGTTATATAAGATCCCCAATCAAAGATTGATGTGAAAAAAGTAACCTCTATAACTTTACACAAAACATACTCATAACACATCAGGTAAATCTTTCTTCCCGCTTCTGTGGATACTTTTTTCGACATTTTTTTCTATCCACAACAGTTATCGACAACCTTCACACATCATCTTGTGTTGTGGACATTTTTTTTCCACAAGGTGTAGTGATTGTGGATAAGTTTCTAAAAACCATTGCCTAGTAAGGAAATATTTGATATTATATTTGTGTTTTCACACTTTATAAATTACTCCTGTATTTATCCTTATCCACAGATGTGGATAACTTGTGGACACTTTTTTCACAAGGTGGATAAATACTTGTCCACAAAAAGTGAATTTTGTCGAAAAGATACTTTTCTTCTATAATAAATAGTTATTCACAATTATCGGCAAATGTATTTTTATAACTCGTTATTCATCCAGTGAATACGCTTGTACAAAACCTATACAACCGTCTAATACAGACACCATTCTGAGTAAAAGGAGGGAAAAATAATTGGAAAACATCTCTGATTTATGGACGAAAGCTCTTAGTGAGATTGAAAAAAAACTTAGTAAACCCAGCTTTGAAACCTGGCTTAAATCAACAAAAGCTCATTCACTACAGTCTGATACACTAACGATCACTGCTCCAAATGAGTTTGCTAGAGATTGGCTTGAATCAAGATACTTACATCTGATTGCAGAAACAATCTATGATTTAACTGGTGCTGAGTTAAATATTAAATTTATTATTCCCCAGAATCAGTTAGAAGAAGAATTTGAACTTAAATCACCTGTCAAAAAAGTATCTAAACAAGATGATGAACCTACTGAATTACCACAAAATATGTTAAATCCAAAATATACGTTTGATACATTTGTTATAGGTTCAGGTAACCGATTTGCTCATGCAGCTTCCCTTGCTGTAGCTGAAGCGCCAGCCAAAGCTTATAATCCACTTTTTATCTATGGTGGTGTTGGACTAGGTAAAACTCACCTTATGCATGCAATTGGACATTACGTGATAGACCATAATCCGAATGCTAAGGTTGTCTACTTGTCATCTGAAAAGTTTACAAATGAATTCATTAACTCAATCAGAGACAATAAAGCTGTCGATTTCCGAAACAAGTATAGAAGTGTGGATGTTTTACTTATAGATGATATTCAATTTCTAGCAGGAAAAGAACAAACACAAGAGGAATTTTTCCATACTTTTAATACACTCCATGAAGAAAGTAAACAAATTGTTATTTCAAGTGATAGACCTCCTAAGGAAATTCCTACTCTAGAAGATCGACTTCGCTCTAGGTTTGAATGGGGCTTAATTACTGATATAACACCTCCTGACTTGGAAACAAGGATTGCCATTTTACGTAAAAAAGCGAAAGCAGAAGGTTTAGATATCCCTAATGAAGTGATGCTCTACATTGCTAATCAAATTGATACAAATATCCGTGAACTTGAAGGTGCACTTATTCGTGTTGTTGCTTATTCATCTCTTATTAATAAAGATATAAATGCTGATTTAGCAGCAGAAGCATTGCGGGATATCATACCAAACTCTAAACCAAAAGCTATTACAATCTTTGAAATTCAAAAAACGGTAGGACAGCATTTTAATATAAAACTCGAAGATTTCAAGGCGAAAAAACGTACAAAATCAGTCGCTTTCCCTAGACAAGTTGCTATGTATCTTGCCAGGGAGTTAACCGACTTTTCATTGCCTAAAATTGGGGATGAATTTGGTGGACGAGACCATACTACTGTTATTCATGCTCATGAAAAGATATCGAAGTTAATTGAAAGTGATGCCCTACTTCAAAAACAAGTAAAAGAAATTCATACTCAGTTAAAAGGCTAATTATTTTTTTCTTGGATAATGTGTATAACTTGAGTTTATTTACACACAGTCTGTCCACATGTGGATAGGCTGTGTTTCCTTTGAAAAGTGAGGGTTATCCACATTTCCACAAGCCCTACTATTACTTCTACTATTTTATTAAAAAAATATATATATTCAGCTACGCGTTTTTTAGACCGGTTAAGGAGGATTTTTTTTATGAAATTTATTATTCAAAAAGACTATCTAGTACAAAGTGTTCAAGATGTAATGAAAGCAGTCTCATCTAGAACAACAATTCCAATCCTTACAGGAATTAAAATAGTTGCTACAACTGAAGGTGTGACACTTACTGGTAGTGATTCAGATATATCCATTGAATCTTTTATTCCAGCAGAAGAAGCAGGAAGTGAAATTGTAGAAATAAGGCAGCCTGGAAGCATTGTGTTACAAGCACGTTTTTTCAGTGAGATCGTAAAGAAACTTCCTAAAGATACAGTAGAAATCGAAGTGCAAAATCACCTTTCAACAGTGATACGCTCAGGAAAAGCTGAGTTTAACCTTAATGGTTTAGACGCAGAAGAATACCCTCACCTACCACAGGTTGAAGAAGAGAATATGTTCCGTATACCGACAGATCTATTAAAAAATATGATTCGTCAAACGGTATTCGCAGTGTCCGTCTCAGAAACACGCCCTATCTTGACAGGTGTAAACTGGAAGGTTGAAAGTGGACAATTACACTGTACTGCAACAGATAGCCACCGTTTAGCTATGAGAAAAGCAAGTATCGAAATGGAGAATCAAGATACTTATAATGTGGTTATTCCTGGGAAAAGTTTAAATGAATTAAGTAAAATACTAGATGACACAAATGAATTAGTAGACATTGTTATTACAGAAAACCAAGTACTATTTAAAACAAAGCATTTACTATTCTTCTCACGCTTACTTGATGGGAATTATCCAGATACATCAAGACTAATTCCAAATGAAAGTAAGACAGATGTTGTCATTACAACAAAAGATCTACTTCAGTCAATTGACCGAGCTTCTTTATTAGGTGAAGGTAAAAATAATGTTGTAAAACTATCAACGTTACCTGAAGGAGTTATTGAAGTGTCTTCGAATACACCGGAAATCGGAAAAGTAATTGAAGAAATTCAAAGCCAATCGATTGAAGGAGAAGAATTAAAAATATCCTTCAGTGCTAAATATATGATTGATGCTTTAAAAGCCCTTGATAGTACAGAGATTAAAGTAAGTTTTACTGGTGCGATGAGACCATTTTTACTACGTTCAATCGATAATGACTCTGTATTACACTTAATACTTCCAGTTCGAACTTTTTAAGCCATTTAATTTTTAATAACTTAAGCTACTAGGAAAAGAAAATAAAACCTAGTAGCTTTCTTTTCTATAGCATGATTATTTAGTAAAATAGAAATAGTGATAGTTAATCTAGTTTACGGAAAAAATAATCTAGAGCACGAGCTAGTAAGACCGAAAGTAACGCTATCTGTCATTGTGACCGAACCAAAAGAAATGAAAGTAGGCGATTTAATGGCAAAAGAAATCGAAATTTCTACAGAGTATATTCCTTTAGGTCAATTTTTAAAATTAGCTGAAATAATCCAGACCGGTGGAATGGCAAAATGGTTTCTGAGTGAGCATGAAATATATGTAAACGGAGAACCTGAGAATCGACGCGGAAAAAAACTTAGAAATAATGATATTATAGATATACCAGGATTTGGTACTTTTATTGTGAAAGCATAAGTGGGTGAACCCCTTTGTATATTAAAGAGTTACAATTAACAAACTATCGAAATTACCCGAAGCTAGAAGCTGAATTCGAAGACAAGGTCAATGTTATTCTTGGTGAAAATGCCCAAGGAAAAACAAATGTAATGGAATCTATTTATGTTCTTGCTATGGCTAAGTCTCACAGGACATCCAATGACAAAGATCTCATTCGCTGGGAGCAAGAGTATGCTAAAATAGAAGGTAGGATTCACAAACGCATGAGTCCTCTATCATTACAGCTTGTTGTCTCCAAAAAAGGCAAAAAGGCAAAAAGCAATCATTTAGAGCAAAAGAAACTAAGTCAATACGTCGGCAGCATGAACGTTGTCATGTTTGCTCCTGAGGACCTTAACCTAGTTAAAGGTAGTCCTCAGGTAAGGCGACGATTTATCGATATGGAAATTGGCCAAGTGTCACCGGTTTATCTTCATGACCTTAGCCAATTTCAAAAAATTCTTGGGCAACGAAACCAATATTTAAAATTACTTCAGATGAAGCGACAAACTGATCAAACGATGTTAGATGTACTAACAGAACAGTTGATCGAAGTAGCTGTAAAAATAGTTACAAAGCGCTTTGAATTCTTAAGATTGTTACAAAAATGGGCTGAGCCTATCCATAATGGCATTAGTAGAGGCCTAGAAACACTAGAAATTATGTATAAACCCTCAGTAGAGGTATCAGAAGAAGGACAATTGTCGAAAATAATAGAAGCATATGAAGAAAAGTTTGCTAAAATAAGAGATAGAGAACTAGACAGAGGAATTACGTTAGCGGGTCCACACCGGGATGATTTAGCTTTTAATGTGAACGGTAAAGATGTTCAGACATATGGATCACAAGGACAACAACGTACAACAGCACTATCTTTAAAACTTGCAGAAATTGAATTGATTTATTCTGAGATTGGCGAATATCCAATTCTTCTTCTAGATGATGTACTATCTGAGTTGGATGATTATAGACAATCGCATCTACTCAACACAATACAGGGGAAAGTTCAAACCTTTGTTACGACTACCAGTGTTGAAGGGATAAACCATGAAACATTGAAGCAAGCAGCAACTTTTACAGTAACGGCTGGTGAAATGACAAAGCTAAAATGAGGTGATGAATTGTTCATTCACTTAGGGGAAAATGTCATCGTTCGATCGTGTGATGTCATTACGATATTGGATAGGCAATTATTAAAATCTTCATCTATCGTAAATGAATTTTTAGATATACAGAAACACCAAATTGTCGAACTAGCCAATGGTGATACGAAATCAGTAGTAATTACTGCTGATAAGATTTACTTTTCACCACTGTCTACTAGCACGTTAAAGAAACGTGCACAGCATGTCAATGAGCTAGAGAAGGTTTTTGAAGAAGAATTAGCAGAGTAAGATAACTTTTTTAATTGGAATAGGTTTTGTCAAATGAAAGTGTGGGTGGTATAAGTGGCAATGGATCAAAAAGAAATGAATCAACAACCAGCATACGATGAAAATCAGATACAAGTCCTAGAAGGCTTAGAGGCTGTTCGTAAACGCCCTGGAATGTATATCGGTTCAACTAGTAGCAAAGGACTTCACCATCTTGTTTGGGAAATTGTAGATAATAGTATTGATGAGGCATTGGCTGGTCATTGTGATGAGGTTAATGTATACATTGAAGAAGACAACAGCATTACAGTTAAAGATAACGGCCGTGGTATTCCTGTTGGGATACATGAAAAAATGGGAAGACCAGCTGTTGAGGTAATTTTGACTGTACTTCATGCTGGTGGAAAATTTGATGGTGGTGGTTACAAGGTTTCTGGAGGTCTACATGGTGTAGGTGCATCCGTTGTAAATGCTCTATCAACATCTTTAGAGGTTCATGTTTATCGTGATGGTAAGGTTCATTATCAAAAGTTTGAACGTGGAGTACCGGTAGGAGATTTACAAGTCATTGGGGAAACAGACCGTACAGGTACAACAATTAACTTTGTTCCAGATAGTGAAATCTTTACTGAAACACTTGTATACGAATTTGATATATTAGCAAATAGACTTAGAGAACTTGCATTCTTAACTCGTGGTGTAAAAATAACCATTGAAGATAAAAGAGAAGAAAAAAAGCTAAAAGAATATTTCTATGAAGGCGGAATTAAATCTTATGTAGAGCATTTAAACCGCACAAAAGAAGTGATTCACGAAGAACCAGTATTCGTTGAAGGTGAGCGTGAGGGAATTGTTGTAGAGGTAGCTTTACAATATAACGATAGCTACACTAGTAATATATATTCTTATGCAAATAATATCCATACACATGAGGGTGGAACTCACGAATCAGGTTTTAAAACAGCACTAACACGAATCATTAATGACTATGCAAGAAAAAGCAATATTTTTAAAGAAAATGATGCAAATCTTAGCGGAGATGATGTTCGTGAAGGATTAACAGCCATCATTTCTATAAAACATCCTGACCCACAATTTGAAGGTCAAACGAAAACAAAATTAGGAAATAGTGAAGCTAGAACAATCACTGAAGCTGTCTTCTCTGATAAATTTGAAGCGTTTCTACTAGAAAACCCTTCTGTTGCTAGAAAGATTGTTGAAAAAGGGGTCATGGCTGCACGTGCAAGGTTAGCAGCGAAAAAAGCACGTGAATTAACTAGAAGAAAAAGTGCGCTTGAAATCTCAAGTCTTCCGGGTAAACTAGCAGATTGCTCTTCAAAAGATCCTGCCATTAGTGAAATATATGTGGTAGAGGGTGACTCTGCAGGTGGTTCAGCGAAGCAAGGACGTGACCGTCATTTCCAAGCAATCTTACCTTTAAGAGGAAAAATTCTTAATGTAGAGAAAGCACGTTTAGACAAAATCTTATCAAACAATGAGATTCGTACAATTATTACAGCGTTAGGTACTGGAATTGGTGAGGACTTTGATATTGCAAAGGCAAGATATCACAAAATCGTTATTATGACGGATGCGGATGTTGACGGAGCACATATTCGAACACTGATACTAACTTTCTTCTACCGTTATATGAGAAAAATTATAGAACAGGGCTATATCTATATTGCTCAGCCGCCTTTATATAAGATTCAAGCGGGTAAACGAGTTGAATATGCCTATAATGAAAAACAATTAGAAGAACTTTTAGCCGACTTCCCTGCTACACCTAAACCTGGTATTCAGCGTTACAAAGGTCTTGGAGAGATGAATCCAGGTCAGCTTTGGGAAACGACAATGGATCCAGCTACAAGAACACTTCTTCAAGTTAATCTGCAGGATGCAATGGAAGCAGATGAAACGTTTGATATATTAATGGGCGATAAAGTAGAACCAAGACGTAATTTCATTGAAGAAAATGCTAAATACGTTAAAAACTTAGATATCTAAATGTTTTGCAGGATAGAAACTCTATCCTGTCTTTTACATAAATCGAACAATAAATTCTGTACCCTAAATAAGGGAGGTCTAACATGTCTGAAACGCAAAATCCCCAAGTAAAAGAAATAAATATAAGTCATGAAATGAGGACTTCATTTTTAGACTATGCAATGAGTGTTATAGTATCTCGTGCCCTTCCTGATGTACGTGATGGTTTAAAACCAGTACATCGTCGTATTCTATATGCGATGAATGACTTAGGAATGACATCTGATAAAGCCTTTAAAAAGTCAGCACGTATTGTTGGTGAAGTAATTGGTAAGTATCATCCACATGGTGACACGGCTGTATATGATTCCATGGTACGTATGGCGCAAGATTTCAACTTCCGTTATATGCTCGTTGAAGGTCATGGAAACTTTGGTTCCGTAGATGGAGATCCTGCTGCAGCTATGCGTTATACAGAAGCACGTATGTCTAAAATATCGATGGAACTTATTAGAGATATTAATAAAGATACAATCGACTATAGAGACAACTATGATGGTTCAGAAAGAGAACCTGTGGTACTTCCTGCAAGGTTTCCTAACTTGCTAGTAAATGGTGCAGCAGGTATTGCTGTTGGAATGGCTACGAATATTCCACCACATCAACTAGGAGAAGTGATTGATGGTGTACTAGCTGTTAGTAGAGATTCTGATATTACTATTTCCGAATTAATGGAAATTATTCCGGGTCCTGATTTCCCTACTGGAGGTCAAATCTTAGGAAGAAGCGGTATCCGTAAAGCCTATGAAACTGGGCGTGGATCAATAACGATCCGTGCAAAGGTTGAAATAGAGACGAAAAGCAATGGTAAAGAAGTAATTATCGTTAGAGAACTTCCATACCAAGTTAACAAAGCAAAGTTAATTGAGAAAATCGCAGAATTAGTTCGTGATAAAAAAATCGAAGGGATTACTGACCTTCGTGATGAATCAGACCGAAATGGAATGCGTATGGTTATTGAGGTTCGAAAAGATGCAAATGCAAATGTGCTTTTAAACAATCTTTATAAGCAAACTGCATTACAAACTAGTTTTGGAATCAACTTACTTGCGCTAGTTGATGGGCAACCTAAGGTGTTAAATCTTAAACAATGCTTGTATTATTATCTAGAACATCAAAAGGTTGTTATCCGTCGTCGTACAGCATTCGAACTTCGTAAAGCTGAAGCACGTGCTCATATTTTAGAAGGTCTACGTATTGCATTAGATCATCTAGATGCAGTTATTACTCTTATTCGTAACTCACAGACAACAGAAATCGCAAAAAATGGCTTGATGGAACAATTCTCATTATCAGAGAAGCAAGCACAAGCAATTTTAGATATGCGTTTACAGCGTTTAACTGGATTGGAACGTGAGAAAATTGAGGAAGAATACCAAGGACTTATCGCATTAATTGCTGAGTTAAAAGCAATCTTGGCAGATGATGAAAAGGTATTAGACATTATCCGTGAAGAATTAACGGAGATTAAAGAACGCTTTAATGATAAACGTCGTACAGACATTGTTGCTGGTGGCATTGAAATGATTGAAGACGAGGATTTAATTCCAAGAGAAAATATCATCATTACACTAACACATAATGGTTATATCAAGCGTCTACCGATTTCAACCTATCGTAGCCAAAAACGTGGAGGTCGTGGAATCCAAGGAATGGGAACCAATGAGGATGATTTTGTTGAACATCTATTAACAACTTCAACGCATGATACAATCCTTTATTTCACGAACAAAGGTAAGGTTTATCGTACAAAAGGATATGAAATACCAGAGTATAGTCGAACAGCTAAAGGCTTACCTATTATTAATCTCTTAGGAATTGAAAAGGGTGAGTGGGTCAAAGCTATTATTCCTGTAGAAGAGTTCGTAGATGACTGGTACTTATTCTTTACGACAAAAGAGGGTGTCTCTAAGCGTTCACCATTATCATCTTTTGCAAATATCCGTAATAATGGATTAATTGCAGTAGGTCTTCGTGAAGAAGATGAGCTGATTTCTGTTCGTTTAACGGATGGAACAAAGGATATTATGATTGGTACAAAAAATGGAATGTTAATCCGTTTCAAAGAGGAAGATGTTCGTTCAATGGGCCGTACTGCTTCGGGAGTAAAGGGTATAACTCTGGGAGAAGACGATGAAGTTGTAGGAATGGAAATCCTTGATGAGAACATGGATGTACTAATGGTAACCAAGAATGGATATGGTAAAAGAACACCAGAATCCGAGTATCGTTTACAAAGTCGTGGTGGTAAGGGTCTTAAGACAGGGAATATTACGGATAAAAATGGACAGGTTGTTGCTGTTAAAGCAGTTACAACTGAAAATGATCTCATGATTATTACCGGAGCGGGAGTACTTATCAGAATGTCTATTAGTGACATTTCCCAAATCGGCAGAAATACTCAAGGGGTTAAGTTAATCCGTTTAGCTGAAAATGAGTATGTGGCAACAGTAGCAGTTGTTGAAAAAGAAGAGCCTTCAGAAGATGATGTAGATAGTGGTGTTGAGGAAAACACTCCAGAAACATTAGTAGAAACACCAGAGATAGATGAAAATAAAGAATAAATAAAGAAAGGAACGCTTTTATAGTGTTCCTTTTTTGTAAAATAGTTTCATAAAGATAGGTAATTAAGCCTAGCAATAGGGAAGGAGGGCATTTATTCATGAGAGTGAGTACAAACCAGTTACAAACAGGTTGTATCTTAACAAAAGATATTCTTTCTTTAACCAATAAACCTATCGTACCAAAGAAAACTGTCTTAACGGATGACCATATCGATGTCATAAAGGCTTTTTTAGTAAAAGACATTTATGTTGATTCCATGTTAGTGAATGGCGAGCCTTTCAGACCGACAGAAGTTCTTGACGAGGAAGAGATCACTGAAACAGTTGAAGTAGAATCAACAACTGGTCAATACTTGAAAACAGTGCAGGAATATAAAAAACTATTTTCAAATTGGCAAGCAGGAGCACAGATTGATATTGCAAAAGTACGTAATATCATTATTCCGTTATTTGAAAGAATGATTGACTACCCAAAGGACATTTTACAGTTACATCATTATGCAACAAAAGATGATTATTTATCTCATCATTCTGTAGTTGTCGGTTTACTCTCAGGTCTAATTGGGAAAAAATTAAACTATGATAAAGGCGAATGTATTCAACTTATGTTAGCTGGATTATTAAGTGATTGTGGTATGTCTAAAATTGACCCTAGGATTCTATCAAAGAAGTCATCACTCACTTCATCAGAGTACAGTGAAGTAAAAAATCATCCATTACACAGTTACAGAATGTTAGAAAAGATTCCTGTTTTAAAAGAAAGTGTCAAACTAGCTGTGTTTCAACATCATGAACGAGTAGATGGTAGTGGATATATGCTAGGAGTAACAGGTGAAAAATTACACCCATTCGGTAAAATTGTTGCAGTGGCTGATATATTTAATGCAATGATTTCAGAGCGACCTTACAGTGGAAAACAAGCACCATTTAAAGTTTTAGAACAAATCATTCAAGATAGCTTTGGGAAGTTTGATCTCAAAACAGTACAAGCACTAACTAGTATAGTTGCCAATCTAACAATTGGTACAAATGTTAGATTATCATCCGGACAAATAGGTGAAGTCGTATTTGTTGAGACAAAGTCACCAACAAGGCCAATGGTGAAACTAACCCAGACATCAGAATTTATTCAGCTAGATAAAAACAGAGAAATATACATTGAAGAAATTTTATAAAATACTAAACAGTAGTTTGGCTATATTTCTCCTTTGTTTCTATAGGTAGATAATATAGCCTCTATAACTATGAAACGTAAGATTATAATTAATAAGTTATGTACTCAGCATTTTTTTAATAAAACTATTGATTTAACTCTTTAATACTGATATACTTCTTTAAGTCGACAAATTGATTCGAGATAATCTCGAAAATGTGTTGACTCACAATAGTGAATGTGATATATTAATAAAGTCGCCTAAACGCGACGGATTGATCTTTGAAAACTGAACATAACACAAGCGTCAATGTTTGTTTTAAAAATTGTTTTAGCATGAGCTAATCAACTCTATTGGAGAGTTTGATCCTGGCTCAGGACGAACGCTGGCGGCGTGCCTAATACATGCAAGTCGAGCGGTTCTTAGGAAGCTTGCTTCCTAAGAATAGCGGCGGACGGGTGAGTAACACGTGGGCAACCTACCTATAAGACTGGGATAACTTCGGGAAACCGGAGCTAATACCGGATAATATAAGAGATTACATGATCTTTTATTGAAAGATGGCTTCGGCTATCACTTATAGATGGGCCCGCGGCGCATTAGCTAGTTGGTGAGGTAACGGCTCACCAAGGCGACGATGCGTAG